>JAPKYY010000233.1 GCA_026394095.1 Acidobacteriota bacterium
CGGACGCCGCCAAAGCAGCCGTAGACGCCAACCGTGCCGCACTCGAAGGTGCCCGCGCCGCAGAAAAAGCCGAGCGCGCCCGTCTCCAGGCCGCCCGCCTCCTCCTCGACTACACCAAAGTGCTCGCACCTATCTCTGGCCGCGCCGGCGACATCGCCACCAAAGAAGGCAGCCTCGCCCGTCAGAACGACAACACCCTCGTCACCCTCCTCCAATCCTCACCCGCCCTCATCGCCTTCTCCCTCCCAGAACAGCTCCTCCCCCAAGTCCGCAAATACCAGCAGCAGCAACCCCTCACCATCACCGCTACTACCGACGCAAGCTCTGCCACCGGCATTCTCCGCTTCATCGACAACGCTGTTGACCCCACCACCGGCGGCATCAAACTCAAAGCCAGCTTCCCCAATGCCGACCGTGTCCTCTGGCCCGGCCAGTTCGTCAACATCAGCGCCCGCCTCAACTTGGAACACGACGTTGTCCTCGTCACCTCACAAGCCGTCCAGACCGGCCCCCGCGGCAAATACGTCTGGGTGCTGAACCCAACAAACTCGACCGTCGCCATGCGCGACGTCACCGTCAGCCGCCTCTACACACCCAAAGGTAAAGGCGAACACGCCGTCATCACTGCCGGCCTCAAACCCGGTGAAAGCATTGTCTCTGAAGGCCAAAAACGCCTTACCCCCAACGCCAAAGTCCGTCTCCTCGAAGCAGCCAACTGACCCATGTCCATCACCGACTTCTTCATCCGCCGCGCCGTAACCACTTCACTGGTGATGGCTGCCCTGCTCAGCTTCGGCCTGATCAGCTATTTCGAACTCCCCGTCAGTGACCTCCCACCCGTCGAATACCCCACCATCCAGGTCACCGCAGCGCTGCCTGGCGCGAACCCCGACATCATGGCCTCCTCCGTCGCCACGCCGCTTGAGAAAGCCTTCTCCAACATCGCTGGCGTCGAGAGCATGTCCTCGTCCAACACCAACGCCAGCACCACCATTACTCTTCAATTCGACTTCAGCCGCACTCTCGATTCCGCCGCTCTCGACGTCCAGTCCGCCATCTCACGCGCCACCGGCGAGCTACCCCGCAACATGCTCGCCCCGCCCTCCTTCCGAAAGGTCAATCCCGCCTCCCGCCCGGTCGTCTTCCTCGCTCTAACATCCGAAACGATGACCCTCGCCGCCCTCAACGAATACGCAGAGAACCTCATCGGCCGCCGCCTCTCCATGCTCAACGGTGTAGCCCAGATCATGGTCTTCGGTGGCCAGAAATACGCCGTCCGCGTTGAGATCGATCCAGACCGCCTCGCCGCCCGTCAGGTCGGCCTTGAAGAAGTCCGCGCTGCTTTCTCGCAACAAAACGTCAACCTCCCCGCCGGCTCCATGCACGGCCTCACCAAGGCCTACACCGTTCAATCCAACAGCCAGCTCAGCACTGCAGATCAGTTCAAGCCCATGATCGTCGCCTACCGCAACGGCAATCCCGTGCGTCTCGAAGACGTCGCCCGCGTCCGCGACAGCGTCAACTTCGAGCGCAGCGTCTTCTGGGTAAACGGCAAGCTCGGCATGATCGTAGCCGTTCAAAAGCAACCCGATGCCAACACTGTCGCCGTCGTCGATGAAGTCAAAAAACAGCTCCCCAACCTCCGCCAGAACATGCCCGCCGGCATCAATCTCGACGTCGAATTCGACGCCTCCCGCAACATCCGCGAATCGATCGATGACGTCAAGTTCACCCTCTACCTCACCATCGGCCTTGTCATCCTCGTCATCTTCGTTTTCCTGCGTAACGCCTCGGCCACCGTCATCCCCAGCCTCGCCGTGCCTCTCTCCCTGCTCGGCACCTTCGCTGCCATGAAGCTGCTTGGCTTCAGCATCGACACCCTCTCGATGATGGCCATGACGCTCTCGGTCGGCTTCGTCGTCGACGACGCCATCGTCATGCTCGAAAACATCGTCCGCCACATGGAAATGGGCGTCCCCCGCATGCAGGCCGCCTTCCAGGGTGCAAAAGAAGTTGGCTTCACCATCGTCTCGATGACGGTCTCCCTCGTCGCCGTCTTCATCCCCGTCCTCTTTCTCGAAGGCATCATCGGCCGCCTGCTGCGCGAGTTCTCGATCACCATCGCCGTCGCCATCCTCATCTCTGGCTTCATCTCGCTCTCGCTCACCCCGATGCTCTGCAGCCGCTTCCTCAGCCACAAGCAACCCACCGGGCGCCTATTCCTCCTCACCGAAAAATTCTTCGAAGGCTTGAACAACCTCTACAGCGCTACCCTGCGCTTCACCCTACGCCACCAGCCCGCCGTGCTCTTCCTCACCATCGCACTCACCGTCGTCACCGGCTGGCTCTTCTACGTGATGCCCAAAAGCTTCGTCCCCACTGTCGACACCGGCATGGTCTTCGGCGGCACAGAAGCAGCGCAGGACGCCTCCTTCGACGAGATGGTGAACCTCCAGAAGCAAGTCCTCAACATCGTTCAGAAGAACCCCTACGTCAGCCAGTTCGGCACCGGCATCCGTGGCGAGGGCGGCGGCTTCCTCTTCATCCATTTCACCCACGATCACAAGCGCCCGCACGCCACAGAAATCGTCGCGCAAATGCAGAAGCAATTCGCCCAGATCCCCGGCTTCAACGTCTTCCTGCAGCCCCCGCCCATGCTCACCCTCGGCCAGAACGAATCGCGTTACCAATACTCAGTAGCTCTCCAGGACGCCGAAACCAGCACCCTCTACCAGTGGGCTCCCAAGCTTGAAGCCAAGCTCCGCAGCCTCCCCGTCCTCGCCGACGTCTATAGCGACCTCCAACTCAACAACCCCCGCGTCAACGTCGA
>JAPKYY010000078.1 GCA_026394095.1 Acidobacteriota bacterium
GAGCCTGGAGCTGTCTACCCCCGGCATCGCCACACGCGGCCTGAGCAATGCCTTGTGCTGAGTGGAGATGTCGAAAACGAAGCAGTAAGTATGAAGACCGGCGACTTTGAGTGGATGGCTGGTGAGACGATCCACAATTCGCTCACCACACGCGGCGGTTGCGAGCTGCTGATCATCGCTTCACTCAACGATGAAGTGCTGGCCTAGAACGCCTTCTTGAGGTAGAGGCCATTGGTGGCGTCGACAAAAACAGAATAGGCAGAGGTGCCCACGCTGGTGCCCCAGATCACGCGCCAGGCGGCGACGGGGTTGCGCTCGGAGAACTCAAGCAGCATCGAGATCGGGACATTCGGATTCTTTTGCGCGTATTCTTTGGAGTTCTCCAGAGCCACTTTGTAGATCTCGTCGGTATCTTTCTTCACCGTCTGGATCACAAAAGGCTGAGCCAGCTTGCTTGTGCCGCTGAAGGCTTCGTCGTTCGGATTGTAGACACCTTCAAACAAGCCATCTTCTTTGACGACAGAATAGGTGCAGTTCTTGATTCGGTTCTTGGATGGGGAAACGAAAGTGATCTGCCAGGCAAAGGCCTTTCCGGGAGGGGCCTGGCGGGATTTGAGGAAGATATTCTGGACGCGGAGCACCTGGATGTCCTGTGCCCACTGGCGGGATGGGCCGTAGCAGCGATAGAGGCCGGTAAGACCAGTGATGGCCTCAACGGGTGCGGCTTCCTTCTTTTCTGCTTGCCTTGTGGCCGTCGGGCCCGAGCAAGAGGCGACGAAAAACGCCGCAACGATTAAGCCTATGGATTGCTGTTTCACCTTATGAAATAATACCGCCAGCGAACCTGTTATTCGATTCAAGGGGTCAACATGATTGATTTGAAGCTTCTCTGTTCTTCCGTGATTTGTGCCGCGATGGTGTTTGCGCAGACCACAACTCCTCCTGCAAGTGGCGGCGGCGCTGGTGGCGGCGCTACAACCGGGCCAACGACAGGAGGCGGAAATACCGGCGGTGGCAATATTGGCCTGCCGGGCAATAACAATCCCCGCAACCAGACGAATCCTTTTCCTCAAGACCAGCAGCGCACACAGATGGACCAGATGCAGGACCGGCCCATCTTCCTGTCAGGGAAAGTGCGAATGGAGGATGGTAGCGCGCCCCCGGAAACCGTAACCATCGAGCGCATCTGCATGGGCACCGGGAACCCGATTCCGGAAGGATATACCGATTCCAAGGGTGGATTTGGCTTTCAGGTTGGCCAGCGGGCCGGCATGTTGCCCGATGCCAGCATGAGCAATACCAATGACGGGTTCGGAGGCAATTCGGGCGGTGTGTTCGGCAATACGCCCGGGCGCAGCCGGGGTGTGAGCGAGCGTGATCTGATGAATTGCGAGTTGCGTGCCAGCCTGCCTGGTTATCGCAGCAATATTGTGAGCCTGGCTGGCCGCCGCACGCTCGACAACCCGGACGTTGGCACGATCATTTTGCGCCGTCTCGGGGACGTCTCGGGTTTTACCACCAGCGCTACTACACTCATGGCCCCGAAGGATGCCAGGAAGGCCTTGGAGAAAGCGCGGAATTCGCTGAAGAAGAACAAGCTGCCCGATGCGCAGAAGGAACTGGAGACGGCAGTAAGCCTGCATCCGAAGTTTGCAGAAGCCTGGTATGAGCTGGGCCGCGTGCAGGCAATGCAAAACAGCATCGATGGGGCCAAGGAAAGCTACGGGAAGGCGCTCGAAGCCGATGAAAAATACGTTCGTCCTTATCTTGGGCTCGCCGTAATCGAGGCACAGAAGCAGAAGTGGGTGGAAGTGAAGCAGTTGAGCGAGAAGGTGATCAAACTGAACCGCTATGACTTCCCGGCTGCATTTTTCTATGCAGCGGTGGCCAATT
>JAPKYY010000749.1 GCA_026394095.1 Acidobacteriota bacterium
ATTGGCTTGATGATCTGTGGCAGAAGAGTCGGATCGTACTGGTAGTCGGGGTGCACCATCACGATGATGTCGGCACCGGCACGCGGGGCCTCGCGGTAGCAGGTCTTCTGATTCGCCCCGTAACCGTAATTCTGGTTATGTACAAACAATTCAAGGCCAAGCTCTCGGGCGATTCGAATCGTCTCGTCTTTTGAGCCGTCGTCGACAACGATCACAAGATCAACGACATCATGTGGCAGCTCCGTATAGGTCATGCGAAGCGTCTTCGCCGCGTTGTACGCGGGCATCACTACGACGACTTTGGCTTCGCTACCGACAGGAACTGGTAGGCGAACAGAGTTTTCCATGCTCGTGCAAGATGATAACAAAGGACTTCGAGCCAGCCAAGCGACGGGATCGCCAGCCCAACCGGAATTCCCGTCACTTCAGCGATTTCAAAGCTGTAGCCGGAGCGCTCAAAAAGCCCCCGCCAGTTGGCCAGCATCCAGAAATGGAGGTGTGTGCGGTCAAAGAGTCCCTTCTCGTCTTCAGGGAAATTCCCAAGCAGAATGTGTAGCCGGAAGTAGATATTGCCGCTATTGGGAAGTGAGGCAACGATCTGCCCGCCGGGGGCCAGGTGGGGCCGCAATTGTTCCAGCAGGTCCTGCGGCCGGCGAAGGTGTTCGAGTACATCACCGATTACGATCACATCAAAAGGGCCGGGTAGCGCAGGAAGCGGTTGCTCGAGATCATGGATAACTGCCGGAGGGTTCTGATCGAAACCGAGAGGGTGCTCGATACCGGTAACAGTGAAGCCCTTCCCGGCAAGGAGCTGCGAAAGAAAGCCGTTGCCGCACCCGACATCCAGCAATCGTTTGCCGTGTTTTTGCGGATCCAGCAGGTTCAGAAGTAGCATGTGGCTGGCATACGAAGATTGCTTCAGCGTGTAGACACTCGACATAGGCGAAACTAGAAGCATGGCATATCCAGAACAATTTCTCATTCCTATGCGGCAAGACCTGACCAAGTATGGCGTCGAAGAGACACGTACACCTGACCAGGTCGACGAGGCGCTGAAATCAGAAACCGTCTTGATGATCGTAAACTCAATTTGCGGGTGCGCTGCAGGCAAGGCCCGTCCTGCCATTGGCGCCGCGCTTCAGAACGCGAAGAAGCCCGCCAAGGCAGCCACCGTTTTCGCCGGCGGTGATGAGGCGGCAACGGCACATCTCCGTGGCATCCTCAGCGAATTCCCACCCTCCAGCCCATCAATGTTCCTCTTCAAGGACGGCAAGCCCGTTTTTGCTCTGCATCGTCGCGATATCGAGACTAGTGATCCGTTCTCGCTTTCGATGAAGCTGAAGGAAGCCTTCGAGCAACACTGCTAGCCATGCTTGACCCGATAGCCTTGACACGCCGGCTGGTGGACATCGAATCCATCACCGGCAATGAAATGCCTGTTTCGATCGTTCTCGAACAGATCCTTCGCGAACTCGCCGAGCCCTTCGGCGGAGTTGTCGAACGGATTCCCGTTGAGCCGAACCGGGACAATCTCTTCTGCTACTTCGGAAAGCCCCTGGTAACGCTTTCGACTCACCAGGATACGGTGCCTCCCTTTATCCCATCGTCTGAAGACGATGAGTTCATTTGGGGGCGCGGTGCCTGTGACGTGAAGGGCATCATTGCGGCCATGCTTTGCGCAGGCGAAAAGCTGCTGCTCGAAGGCAAACGCGACTTCGGCTTTCTCTTTGTCGTTGGCGAAGAACGCAACAGCGTTGGGGCTTATCATGCGGGCCGCAACCCACGCGGCTCGCAATTCATCATCAATGGCGAGCCAACTGAGAACCGGCTATCACTGGGCTCGAAGGGTGCGCTGCGCCTCGAGCTGACCGCCAGGGGCAAGATGGCGCACTCGGCTTATCCAGAACTGGGCGAATCTGCAATTGAGAAGTTGCTCGATGCGATGGAGAAAGTGCGAAAGATCCAGTTGCCCGTCCACGAGATCCTCGGCCCCAGCACCATGAACATAGGCCTGATTTCAGGTGGCCGTGCTCCGAACGTGATTCCAGATGCGGCCAAGGCGGAGTTGCTGATCCGGCTAGTAGAAGACGGCGATTCCACCGTTGCCGCCATACGCGAAGCCTGCGGCAAGACCGTCGAAGTCACTGAAGTACTTCGAATTCCACCAGTTCTGCTGGGTGGGATGGACGGTTTTGATACCATGGTAGCTTCCTATACCACTGACATCCCGGCATTTCAGGGCGCCTGGGGACAACCATACCTGTTAGGTCCCGGCACGATTCACGTCGCACATACCAGCGAAGAACGTATCCCGAAGAAGCAATTGCTGGATGCAGTGGGAATTTATCAACAGATGGTAAGGACGTTGCTCGAAAGATGTCATCCCGTATTGAAGTAGGTGTACTTGGCGCCACCGGCATGGTGGGTCAGAATTTTGCCCGGCTCCTGGCCGATCATCCGATGTTTAAGCTCACGTGGGTCGGCGCATCCGACCGTTCGGCGGGCAAAAAATATGGTGAAGCCACTAGCTGGCGGCTCGACGGTGTAATGCCAGAAAGCGTCGCAAACCTGACGGTAAGCGAGTGCAAACCCGGCAATGCCCCCAAACTTGTTTTCTCTTCGATGGACGCAAATGTCGCCACCGAAATTGAACAGGCCTTTGCTGAAGCCGGCCACATCGTGGTTTCCAACTCAAAGAACTTCCGCATGGAAGCCGACGTACCCCTGCTCGTGCCGGAAGTCAACGCGGACCACCTTGGCCTGATCGAGATCCAGCGCAAGAATC
>JAPKYY010000345.1 GCA_026394095.1 Acidobacteriota bacterium
GGGTAATCGGTCACCGATACACTCACAGGCATGCCTTCGGTCCGCAAACGCTGCCACAGTTCCTCGGTAAGGAAGGGCATTGCCGGATGCAGCAGGCGCAAAGCCTTCTCATAGGTGCCAAGCAGGTTGGCCCAGATCGAAGCTCGATTCTCTTCATCGTTGAACCGCAGCTTGATCATCTCGATGTACCAGTCGCAGAAATCGTCCCAGAAGAAGTGCCACATCGTCTGTGCGGCCTCGTGATAACGATTCGCCTCCAGCGCCTCGTTGCAGGCCTTGGCTGCCGCATTGAGTCTTGACTGAATCCAGCGCTCTTCCAGAAACTGCGCCTTCCAGGTGGTCGGCACATAGGGCGTAATCTCGGCCCGCTCCATATTCATGAACAGGAAGCGCGAAGCATTCCAGATCTTGTTGGCAAAGCCACGCGAACTCGGCAGCTTGTCTTCGGTCCAGAGAATATCCGAACCCGGCGTGCAAGCCGTCAGCAGCGCCATGCGCACTGCATCGGTGCCGTACTTGGCCGTGATCTCGAGCGGATCAATCGTGTTGCCGCGCGTCTTAGACATCTTCTTGCCCTGCGCGTCGCGCACGATGCCGTGGATGTGCACTTGCTTGAAAGGCACCTCACCCATGAACTCGATGCCCAGCATCATCATGCGAGCGCACCAGAAGAACAGGATCTCGTAGCCCATAATCATGAGCGTCGTCGGATAGTAGGTCTTCAAGTCCTCAGTCTGATCGGGCCAACCCAAAGTCGAGAAGGGCCACAGTCCAGAGCTGAACCAGGTATCCAGAACATCCTTGTCCTGCACCAGTTGATCGCTGCCGCAGTGCACGCAATTCGTGGGCGTTTCACGTGCCACAGTCGGCTCACCGCAAGCGCCGCAATGCCAGGCCGGGATCCGGTGTCCCCACCACAACTGCCTGCTCACGCACCAGTCGCGGATATTCCGCATCCAGTGGAAGAACACCGTCCGGCTCTGTTCGGGCTCGATCGTCGTGCGGCCTTCTTCAACAGCCGCAATCGCCTTCTCGGCCAGCGGCTTCATGTTCACAAACCACTGCTTCGACACCAGCGGTTCAACAACCGTCTGGCATCGCTCGCACTTACCTACGCTGAGCTTGTGCGGCTCGATCTTCTCAAGCAGCCCCAGCGCCTTCAAGTCTTCAACGATCTTCTTGCGAGCCTCAAAGCGGTCCAAGCCCGCATAGACGCCACCATTGGCGTTAATCTTTGCGTCTTCGCCAATCACCTGAATCTGAGGTAGCTTGTGACGTTGCCCAGCCTCAAAGTCATTCGGGTCATGAGCGGGTGTCACCTTCACCACACCGGTCCCAAACTTCGGGTCCGCCATGTCGTCAAGAATAATTGGGATCTCACGGTCGCTCAGCGGCAACTTCACCGACTTGCCGTGCAGATGCAGATAGCGTTCATCGGCAGCGTTGATCGCAACACCGGTATCGCCGAGCATCGTCTCAGGACGTGTTGTGGCAACAATCAGGAACTCGTCCGTGCCAGCCACCGGGTACTTGATATGCCACAAGCTGCCATCGGTCTCGTCATGTTTGACTTCAAGATCCGAAAGCGCAGTGCCGCAGCGTGGGCACCAGTTCACCATTCGTTCGCCGCGATAGACAAGCCCGCGCTCGTGCAGGCCACAGAAGACTTCGCGCACGGCGCGTGAGAGACCTGGGTCGAGCGTAAACCTTTCGCGAGTCCAGTCGCAGCTCACGCCCACGGTCTTCATCTGGCGCACGATCGCGCCGCCAGACTCGGCCTTCCACTTCCAGACGCGTTCTTCAAACAGGTCTCGGCCGAGGTCGTGTTTGGTCAGGCCTTCTTTGGCCATCTGCCGCTCGACAACCATTTGGGTAGCGATGCCGGCGTGGTCTGTGCCCGGTAGCCAGAGCGTATTGAAGCCGCTCATGCGCTTCCAGCGCACCACCATGTCGATCATCGTGTGCTCGAGCATATGCCCCATATGCAGGTTGCCCGTCACATTCGGCGGCGGAATACAGAGGCTGAAAGGCTTCTTCTTGCTCGTCGCATCGGCCGCATAAAGACGCGACTCAACCCACCACTCAGCCCAACGCGTTTCAAAGCGCTGGGGCTCATATACTTTTTCGAATTCCATGGAAACCTTTAGTTTAGTACTCTTGAGGTAGCACTGAGATCGATTTGGGTACGCAGTCCCTTTCTTAGAGAGAGGAGACACACATGGCCGCAAATCGAGGAGATAGTTCCCGCTTCCACCGCCTGCGCAAGCAGTTCGTTCGCCGTCGCGAAGCAATGCGCGCTCTACGCGCCGAGCTGGTTGCAGCAGCAGTTGCTAAGAAAGCAGCAGCATAGACCCGAGTAGACTCGGAAGATCCGTCGGGTGTTCCACGCGAATCGCTGTGAAACCTGCGGCTCTGGCGCTGGCTAGTCCCGCATCCGAGTCCTCAAACACTAATGGCCGTTTCACTCCGAGCCTCTCTGCTGCAAGCAGATATGGCTCGGGGTGCGGCTTCAAATTCTTCACCTCATCCCCAAAAACCGAAGCGACAAAGCGATGTTTCACCGAAAGCGCCTCGAGCACAGGCTCGACTTCGATCCGGTAACTCGACGTCACCAGCCCAATCGGTAGCTGGTCAAAGCCCAACAAAAAGTCTCGAACCAGATCTGTCATCGGCGGAGCCGCCAGCATCCGGTCTCTCAGCAATTCCTTCTTGCGCGGATACTGAGCGTAGAGCTCATCGAAATCCAAGCCCACCTCGCCGGCGAGTTGCTTTATCATTGCCCGGTCAGAAACGCCGATGCAGTTGCGGGCATATTCATCCCAGGTCAGCTTGATCCCAAAGGGTGCCAGAATCTGTTGCCAGCACTCATAGTGGATCGGCTCGCTGTCTACCAGCGTGCCGTCAAAATCAAAAAGAATTGCGTCGTAACTCACTACTCTGATCTGAGCACAGTCAGCGGGTCGGCCTTCATTGCACCGAGTGACGGCACCAGCGATGCAACCAGGGCAGCGACGGCCAGGACTGCCACAGCCAAGCCAATGCTGGCAGGATCGGTTGGCTCAATCCCAAACAGGAAGCTGCGCACCGTCGCACCAAGGGCAAGCACGAGCGCCAGTCCCAGGGCGAAGCCCAAGCCAAGGATGAGCCCGGCCTCGCGCCACACCAAAGCAACGATATTGCCATTGTTCGCACCAAGCGCTACACGCAAGCCAAATTCCGATAGCCGCTGCGAAACCAGATAGGCCAGAACTCCGTAAAGCCCTGCTGCCGCGAGCACCAATGCCAGCGCAGCCATCGCCATCAGCAGTTGCGATCGGAAGCGCGGCGCTGCAACACTCTCTTCGAGCATCGACTCCATCGTGATCGAGTTCACTGCGATATCCGGATTGCGCCTGGCTGCGATCTCGCGCACGAGGCTTGCCAGCGGCCGTGGGTCGCCTTTGGCCCTTACTGCCACCTGCAGTTCATTGGCATAGAAAGGATGCTGGTGATAGGGCATGTAGAGCTCGGCCTGATTCGCTCCGCTTGGCCCGTCATGGCGCACATCGCCGACTACGCCTACGATGGTCATCGGCTTCGGGCTATCGAGACCGCAAACAATTTGCTGTCCGATCGGATCCGAGTTCGGAAAGCTCCGCTTGGCCAGTGTCTCGTTGATGATGGCAACAAAGGGCTTGTCGTAGAGATCCAATTCATTGAAGTCCCGGCCCTTCCGAATCGGGATGCGCATCGTTGCAAAAAAGCCCGGGGAGTTCACGCGAAAGCCTGCCTCAGGGAGTTGGTTGAGATCGCGAGGCCTGGGCTGGCCTTCGATCATATAGCCGCCACTCGAGCCATATTTGCCTGTTGGCATCCCCATAATGGCGCTGGCGGAATCCACCTGTGGCGATTCCCGCAATTCCCGTAAAATCTCGCTAAAGCTCAGCGAAGCGGCCAGATGATCTTCCAGCTTTTGTGCCGGGATGTGCATGTAGCTAACCAGGATATTCTTCGGGTCCATGCCCATATCAACACCGAGCAGCTTGGTCATACTGCGAACCAGCAGCAGCGAACCACAAAGCATCACCAGCGATAATGCGACTTGCCCAACAGCCAATCCTCGCCGGAACCAGCCACTGCCTCCACCGATCATTCCTTTTTGACCCGCTGTTTTCAAAGCCTCGGTCAGGTCTACTCGCGAGACACGCCAAGCTGGATAGAGGCTGAAGAGCAGGCTCGAAAGTGTAGCAGTCGCAGCGGCGAAAACACCAACCCGCCAGTCCAGTTCCGCCGGCATGGTGGAAGCAATCGCCTGCAAAGCCCAAGTCGCCATCAGGAATCCGGCGAGGCCACTGGCCAGGCCCAATGCCAGACTTTCGCGCACGACTTGCCACACAATCCTGCCAGAGCTGGCTCCAAGGGAAGCTCGAACGGCAAACTCACGGGCTCTTGATTGCGCCCGTGCCAATACCAGGCTCGAGACGTTCGCACAGGCAATCAGGAGCAGCAGTCCGGCGGCCGCAAAGAGCAAGGTCAGCGTCTCTTTATAGGGGGTTGCTGCCTGTTCCTGTATACCAATCAGTCCAATGCCGCGGTCCTTGTTGCTTTCGGGATACTGCGCCTCAAGCCGGGTTGCGATCGCATCCATTTCCGCCTGGGCTGAACCAATCGGAACCTTGAGCCGCCCGACGGCGCGGAAGTTATTGGCGGTACGATTCTGCTTGCCTGGCGTGGACTCATCCAACATCCAGACAGATGCCTTCGCCGGAAACTGAAACCCTTGCGGCATCACCCCGGCGATCGTATAGATCTGCTGGCTTATCTTGACCGTTTGCCCAAGTGCAGCCGGAGATCCTCCGAAGTGTTGCTGCCAAAAGCCGTAGCTCACAAGAACGGAACGGGCATCGAAGCGGTTCCCTACCTGCGGCTCAACCTCGAACACATTGACGAATTCCGGAGAGACCTGGTAGACCTCACCGAAGAGGCCTTTGCCGTTGACGGTAAGCGCAACTTCGCCACCTCTGTAAGTTGCCAGTGCCGCAAACGAATTCGACTGATCATGCCAGTCCTGCCAATTCGGGCCGGATACGTTGTTGCGCAAGCCAAGCTTCGGGATCTTGTTCATCACCCGAACGATTTGCTCGCCGTGAGGGTAGGGCAGGGGCTTAAGCAATAACGCGTTCACCACGCCGAAAATCGCTACTACCGATCCAATGCCGAGCCCCAGTATGAGGACGCAAAAAGCTGCAAAAGCCGGCGAGCGTTTGAACATGGCTACTGCAACTTGAGAGAGTTCAGGATGTTGTCGAAGTCGCCTTGTGCACTTTGCATCTGGCGCTCGGGAGCGATGAATACCATGTAGAGCATACCGCCACGGTGTTCAATCGTTACAACGGTATCGATTTCATTTCCACCATCGAGTGGCGACTTTGAGACCAGCCGAGAAACATATACGTTTCTGCCGTTTACCTGATTCTGGTTGATCTGAGGCTGGTTCTTTCCCATCGTAGGATTCTGCTGGATCACCTGGGCGATCAATTTCTGAGTATCGGCTTTGAAATCGAATCTCCCGTCATCGTCTTCATACTTGGCGACAATCACGCCAAGGCCGATCTGAACAGCGCCGTTGGCTTCCTGCTTGATCCCTTCTTTGGGGGCGATGGTGACGGTAGGACCTTTGGGTTCTCCCAAGCCGAGCCAGCCACCGGGGTAGTTGATCGTAAATTCGGCGCCAGACCAGGTGCGGCTGCCGTCAGAGTTCTGAGCTGGCTGATTGGGGATCTCGCCCGCCGCAGGAGCCTTTTTCTTTGGGGCAGGGAGGTTCCTGGCCAACTGCTGCATCTTTTGGAACTTACCCGTATCGGCATTGAATTCGCGCTGTGGAAGCAGCGTCACTTCTTCGCTTACGTACTTCACCCGGTTGCCCGGGTTGGGGTGGGAGGCAAAGAAGTCAGAGCCAGACTTGCCGCCACCGGACTTGGCTTCCAGCGTTTCAAAGAAGCGGGCCATCTCGATCGGGTTATATCCTGCTTGCGCCATCATGCGGGCTCCCAGCAGGTCGGCTTGCTGTTCAGCACCGCGGGAAAATTTCATCAGCAGCCCGTTGGCGCCGAGCCCTACGCCTAGCTGGGTGAGCATGCCCGTGATTCCGCCTTTGTATTGGCCGTACATGCCAGCAACCATGGCTGGCAACTGAATCATGTAGCTCTTGCTGACCTGATTGGTGGAGTGACGCAAGGCGATGTGCGAACACTCGTGGGCGATGACACCCATCACCTGCCCTTCGTTTTGAGCATTGAGGAGGATGCCAGAGTTGATATAGACCGGGCCGCCAGGCAGGGCGAAGGCATTGATATTGGGATCATTGACAACCTTGAATACAAAGGGGAAGCCATTAGCCTGAGGCTGCGCGGCGATCTTCTGGCCGAGTGAGTTGATGTAGTCGACCAATGGGCCGGAGGAGATGACGTCGTACTGCTGCTCGATCTGCTGCGAATACTCCCTTCCCATCTGCACGTCCTGATCCTTCTTGAAGAAGTTCATGCCGGGTTTGATTTCTTTTAGCTTGGCGGCCTGGCCAAAAAGTTGGGCCGTCAGAATCAGGGTGTAGAGCAGAATTCGTTTAGACATAGGCTTGACAGTTATAATATTCCCATGAAGCCCACCGAAAAAATATGGCACAACGGACAACTGATTAACTGGCAGGATGCAACGATCCACGTCCTTAGCCATGTAGTCAGCTACGGGAGCGCCGTCTTCGAGGGTGTTCGCTGTTATGAGACCGCGCAAGGACCCGCTGTGTTTCGTTTGAACGAACACGTTCGCCGAATGTTCGATTCGGCCAAGATTTATCGAATGGACATGAGTGCCTTTACCCACAAGCAGATCGCCGACGCGATGATCGAGCTGGTGCAGGTAAACAAGATGAAGAGCTGCTACTTCCGTCCTATCGTTCTGCGAGGCTACGGCGTGATTGGCGTTAACGGTACCGGCAACCCGACCGAATGCTACATTGCCTGCTGGGAATGGGGCAAGTACCTGGGCCCTGAAGCGATCGCCGAAGGCGTTGACGTCTGTGTGTCGAGCTGGAACCGTATGGCTCCCAACACTCTGCCCGCCCTGGCCAAGAGTGCTGGCAACTACAACAACTCTCAGTTGATCAACATGGAAGCCAAGGCCAACGGCTACTCCGAGGGCATCGCCCTCGATGTTAATGGCTACGTGAGCGAAGGCTCGGGCGAGAACATCTTTGTGATTCGCGACGGCATCATCTACACGCCTGCGATCGCCACGAGCGTGCTTCCTGGTATCACCCGCGACAGCGTCACCAAGATTGCCAAGAGCCTCGGCTACACGGTGGTTGAGCAAGGTATTCCGCGCGAGCTGCTCTATGTTGCCGACGAAGTGTTCTTCACCGGCACGGCGGCTGAAGTCTCGCCGATCCGAAGCATCGACAGGATCACTATTGGTTCGGGTAAGCGCGGACCGATTACAGAAAAGATCCAGACGAAGTTTTTTGGAATTGTGGATGGAAGCTTGCCGGATGAGTTTGGCTGGCTGACTCCGGTTCCCCAAACCGTCGCCGTATAGATCGAATCGCTGCTCACCTTCACCGGCTGGCCACCTCCCCCGAGATTCTCCAGCCTGCGTCAGGGAGCAGCGACGATCTTGATCAGTTTTAGCAGCCGCACCGAGACTCTGGCAAGGAGAAAAGGTGCGGCTGAAGCATTTTTGCACGACTTTTATTTCGTGCGTTTTGATAGGCTTAGAGGCCTCTTCCTGTGGACAAGGTGTGAATAAAACAGAATGCGCACAAAATGTTTTGGCTTCGATTACCGGACGGGCGAGCCGATCCGAGTCGAATTTGGTGTGGCGATTGAAGCGGTGGACGATTGGGTTGGACCAACGGATCAGATCGACACCTGGATTGCTCCCGGATTTATAGATCTTCAGGTGAACGGATTTGCAGGGGTCGACTATTGCTCTGGCAATTCTTCGCTTGAAGAAATTGGCCGTTCGATCCGCGAACAGTTCGCAACTGGAGTTACACGGATTTATCCGACGGTGATTACCGGCTCTGAAGCAGACATGCAGGCGGCGTTCCGGAATATTGTGAAAGCCAAACGCGAATTGCCTGAGGGGGACGCATTTGAGGCGATCCATGCCGAGGGGCCGTTCATATCGGCAGAGACTGGCCCGCGCGGTGCGCACCCGGTGGCGCAATGCCGACCGCCGCAGATCGAAGAATGGAAGCGGATGCAAGGTGCGGCCGAAGGTCATATTCGCCTGCTCACTTTGTCGCCCGAGTATGAAGGTACGACCAAACTGATTGAACACGTGGTTGGCGAAGGTGTGGTTGTGAGCATTGGACATACGAAGGCGACGACACAGCAGATTGCCGATGCGGTGAAGGCCGGGGCTACGATGTCGACTACTTGGCAACGGGTCGCACGCAGTGCTGCCGCGGCATCCGAATTACATCTGGGACCAGTTGGCCGAAGACAAATTGTCGGCGAGCTTTATTGCCGATGGAATTCATGTGCCGGCGAATTTCTTGAAAGTGGCCATTCGGGCCAAAGGGATTGAACGGTCTGTACTGGTTACAGATGCGGTAATGCCAGCGGGTTGTGAGCCGGGAGATTACGCGCTGGGCGAGATTGAAGTTACACTGCATCCGGGAGACC
>JAPKYY010000393.1 GCA_026394095.1 Acidobacteriota bacterium
GTCACATTCCAGTTGTTATTGAGAGCCTCTTCATAGCGCTTCAGTACTTCCTGGGTCGCAGGAATTCTCTCTCCAAATAGCGGATCGAGTTTTGCAAGAATCGTCTTCGCCTCAGCCGCCTTGGCTGGAATATCCTCAAAAGCAATCGGGTAAAAGACAGTCACTTCTGTCACATCCCACTCAATGGCATAGCCCTGGTCGCGGGGTTCATACCGATAGGAAACGCGGTCAAAGTATCCGCAAGCCAGCAGTTTCTGCATCGCCGCATCCATGTCTGCAGGCTTCACAGTGGTACCAGGCAAAATTCCAGCCGCAGCCGCCACCTGTTCGGCCTTTACGATCTTGTTCCCCTTAACCAGAACAGCCTTTACAGGAAAAGCAGTATTCGCCGTTTGCGCAAACGCAACGAGACTGAGAGAAAGAGCAACAATGAGAAGTTTCATGCCAATACTGTCATTGTCTCCGACGGAGCCACCCCGCGTTTGGTTGCTATGAGAACTGAAACTCGAGCTATTTGCCGATTAGCCGTTCGGCCACCGTCTTCATCTCCAGATATTTCGATTCGTCCATCATGCCTTCCCAGGTCCACTGCGCAAGGCCCTGCGCATCGCAAAGAACGATCACCGCGTGTTTATCGTTCGTCGCCCGAAAGGCCTTGCGCAACTGACCCGCCCCACCATAAACAGTCAAAACATTCTCATGAAACTCTTTCGGAGTCCCGTTCCGCATCCCGCGATCGATAAACGGTTTACCAAGCATCCCCATTCCGCCGATCACCGGCACCTCAAAAAACGTGATCTTAGGATTCGACCCAAAGTCCTTCTTATATCGTGCCGCCCATGCCTCCACCGCAAAGCGGGATTCATAAGAAAACCCCACCAGAAACATCGCAACCTTGCCCTTGGCCGCATCCGGCAGCACCGCCTTTTTGCCCGAAAGGAATTCCCCTTTCAGTTCCGGCATCGACTTGCCAATATCCAGCATCCAGAGTGTAGCCAGTAAAAGTCCCATGTTTCCTCGTTAAAGGAGATGCCTGAACTGGCCTACTTGATACACTTATATTGTTCCCATGTCCTACGATGTCGTTATTATCGGAAGTGGCCCTGGTGGCTACTCGGCCGCCGTACGCGCCGGCCAATTTGGTCTTAAGACCGCTCTCATTGAGAAAGCCCCCAAACTCGGTGGCACCTGTTTGCATGTAGGTTGTATCCCAACCAAATCGCTGCTCCACACTGCCAGCGTCTGGGATTACTTTATGCACCCAGAGGAAGAAGGCATCAGCTGCCAGTCGCCCGTGCTGCACTTCCCCAACGTGATTGATCGCAAGAACAAGATCATTTCCAAACACGCCAAAGGCATCGACTTCCTGATGAAGAAGAACAAAGTCGATGTGATCCCCGGCTACGGGCGTCTCCTCGGCGGCGGTAAAGTCGAGGTCGACAACAACGGCCAGAAGTCGATCATCGAATCCAAGAACATCGTCGTTGCCACCGGTTCTGAAGCCCGCATGATCCCCGGCCTCAAAGCCCAGTCCCCGCGCATCCTTACGAACATCGAAATCCTCGATCTCCCTAGCGTCCCGAAATCCCTCGGCATCATCGGCGCAGGCGCAGTAGGCGTAGAATTCGCCAGCATCTTCCAGAGTTTCGGCAGCGAAGTCACCATCTTCGAGATGCTCCCTCGCCTCGTTGCCGTCGAAGACGAAGAAGTCTCAAAAGAACTCGAGCGCTCCTACAAGAAGAAGGGCATCCGCTGCGAAACTGGCACCAAGGTCGAAAACATCGAAGTCGGCCCAAACAGCGTCAAGCTACAGGCCACCCTTGCTAACGGTAAAGTCGAGCAGATCGAAGTCGAAAGCCTTCTCATCGCCGTCGGCCGCAAGCCCAACACCGACAACATCGGCCTTGAGAACACCAAGATCGAAAGCGATCGCGGCTTCATCAAAGTCAACGGCTTCCAGCAAACTGCCGAACCCGGCGTCTACGCCATCGGCGACGTCGTACTCGGCACCCCGCAACTGGCTCACGTTGCAACTGCCGAAGGCATGGTCGCCATCGGCCACATCGCAAAGACCGAAGTCACCCCCATCAAGAAGAACCGCATCCCCGGCGCTACTTACTCCAGCCCCGGCATCGGCAGCGTCGGCCTTACCGAAGCACAAGCCCGCGCCGCTGGCCACAAGGTCCAGGTCGGCAAGTTCCCCTTCGCCGGCAACTCCAAGGCCTCCATCGTCAGCCATCACGAAGGCTTCGTCAAAGTTGTCAGCGACGAGAAGTTTGGCGAGATCCTCGGCGTACACATCATCGGCCATCATGCTTATGAGCTGATCGCAGAAGCCGTTCTGGCGATGGAGGCAGAAGCCACGGTCGACACGGTCATCAACACGATCCACGCCCATCCCACCCAATACGAAGCAGTCGGTGAAGCCTTCAACGCCGTCTACGGAATGGCGATTAATGCCTAATTTGGACGTCGTCGACCTGGGCCATCTCCCCTGGGAGCAGGCCTGGTCGATCCAGCAGGAATTCGTCGAAAAACGCAAGGCCGGTCAATGCCCGGATACCCTGCTTTT
>JAPKYY010001002.1 GCA_026394095.1 Acidobacteriota bacterium
GCTAATCCCGGCCATAAAACAGGTCCTCACCTGGCGCGGCTTCGATTGCGGCCACGCCGTCCAACCCAGACTTGGCCTCTCCCCCGAGCAGCAAACCGAACTACGCGCACGAATGGAATCACTATGAACCTGACCAACGCAACCGCGCTCATTACCGGCGGCTCCTCCGGCATCGGCTACGCCATCGCCAAAACTCTGGTCGCCAGTGGCGCACGTGTCGCCATCACCGGACGCCACCGCGCCCGCCTCGTCGAAGCAGAGAAAGAACTGGGCGTCTACGCCATTAACTCCGACGTCTCCAAAGAAGAAGATGTTCAGCGCACCTACGCCGAAGTCCTCACCGCCTTCGGCCACCTCGATATCCTCGTCAACAACGCCGGCACTGGCGTCTTCCACGAACTCGTCGATCAGGATCTCGCCAGCTTCGAAGCCGTCATGGCCACCAACGTCACCGGCGCAATGCTGATGGGACGCGAAGCCGCCAAACACTTCGCCACCCGCAACTCCGGCAACATCATCAACATCGCCTCTACCGCAGCCCTCCGCGGAGCCCCCAACGGCACCGCCTACTACGCCAGCAAATTCGCCCTCCGTGGAATGACCGAATGCTGGCGCGCAGAACTCCGCAAACACAACGTAAGAGTGATGCTCGTCAACCCAAGCGAAGTGGTCACAAACTTCTTTGAAACCGCCGGCCTCCCTCAGGTCGCCAACGATTCCAAGCTACGTGGCGAAGAGATCGCCCACGCCGTCAAGTCCATCCTCGAGATGGACAACCGGGGCTTCACCACCGAGCTCACCGTCTTCGCCACCAACCCTCACGACTGAACTACGTAATCCCAACCAAAGCCGGGCTTCTCGAGTGGCCGCATGTAGATCCCTTCAGGACCGCGGCTAATCGCGTAGTTCTCTTCAAAGATCTGATAAACCTCTTTCGGCCCACCAGGTGCCGGCAGAAACAACTCCGCCCACGGAGAATTCGTAGTCGCAAGGATGTAGTGGCTAGACCCGTTCAGCCCCCCACCATGCGGAATCACCGGGATGTCATAAGCCGCAGCCAACGCCCCGATCCTTCGCATCTCCGTCAATCCGCCACACCAGTTCATATCCGGCTGCCAGATCTCGGCACTCTGATTCTCAAGCAAATGCCGGAAGCCATAGCGCCCATACTCGTGTTCACCCGTAGCAATCCGAGTTGACTTCACCTGAGCCTTCAGCCGTCCAAATCCCGCATAGTCATGCGGCTGCAGCACCTCTTCCATCCAGTACACCCGGTAAGGCGCCATCATCTCGGCCATCTCGATCGTATAGCGCTCCGTCCAGGCCATCCAGCAATCCAGCATCACCTCGCCATCTTGCCCAACAGCCTTGCGCGCGCGCTTCACCAACTCCAGATTCTTCCGCATCCCCTCTCGGCCGTCTGCAGGCCCATGAGGGATCGCCAGCTTCAACTTTGTATATCCGAACTCAACATGCTGCTCGATATCATTGCCAGTGCAATAGGCAGGAATCCGGTCCTTCGTCTCACCACCCAATAGCTTGTAAACCGGCACATTCAGCGCCTTCCCCACGATGTCCCACAGAGCCAGATCCACCCCGCTGATCGCATTCATCGTCACGCCCATCCGGCCGTAACTCATCGTCGAGCGCCAACAGATATCCCAGTTCCGCTCAATATCAAAGGGGTCCCGCCCCATCAGCAATTTAGCCAGGTGATCGACCACTACAGGCCCACCGCCAGGCCCGCCACCACCATAACCCGTGATCCCCTTATCCGTGGTGATCTCGACTGTGAAGCTAGGCACCTTCCCCGGATCTGCAAAGAACAGCGCCCGCCGCGCCTTAAACTCCGGATAGATCGACATCGGGTTCGCCACTTCCACCTTGTCGACAGACCACGATCCCGCCGCAGGCGTAAACGCCGGGTAAGGCTTGCGAGGCTTCACCTCAACCAGGCGAATCCCCGTAATCTTCAACTTCGACTTCTCTTGTGCCCAACCCAGTGCCGGCAGCATGGCCGCTTTCAGTAAGTCTCGTCTTCGCATTGGGCCAGTATATGCCCGCTCTATGGCAGTCGCGCAAGCCGAAACACAAAGTCAGCGATTTCTTCCCCCTGCCCATCCATCACCGTCGCCACATAATCGCCAGCCTGCAGGCCCGCAGCCTCAAGCTCGAGATACCCATCCACCAAAGCAGAGCTGGCAACAATCCGGCCACTATCAACAAAGCGCAGCGTGGCGCGAGCCCCTGCCCCTAACCGCAACCGTACAAACCGCACATCCGGCTTTACAGAAACCACCTGCACCTTCTCCGTCCCGCTCCGCAACGCACCAGCCTCCAGCGCCACTGCCAGCACAACCGGCGCGTCTTTCTTCGGCATAAAGAAGAACAAGGCCAACACAGCAGCGGCTACAGCCAGCCACCAGAGCCTACTCTTCCGACCCCTCACCTGCAGCAATCGCGAAAGTGCAAGCCGATCCCGAGACTTCGGATGCGCCGCAAGATAGCCCTCCCACCGCTTCTTCTCCGGCCCCGGCAACTCCCCCGCCACATACTCATCCATCAGCGTCGTCTCTGCCGCCTCCACCTCTTCAAGAAAATCGGCATCGCCAAAGAGCCGGTCCTCCACCGCCTCGCGATCTTCCTCGCTCAACTCCCCAAGCAGATATTGCCTCACCAACTTTTCAGAACTCACGTTTGGATATGGCTCCTTTGCCCTCTTCATTACCGTCACAACACTCACCGACGCAAATTTCCAGCTTCGCCCGTACCCTGTGCATCCTCACGCGCAACGCGTTTACATCCAGCCCCAGCTCCGCAGCCAACTCCTGCCGCCCTCGAATCTTCGCCGCCCCCGTACTCTCATAGAACCGCTCAATCGACTT
The DNA here is from genome assembly GCA_026394095.1 of Acidobacteriota bacterium. Classification (GTDB taxonomy): domain Bacteria; phylum Acidobacteriota; class Terriglobia; order Bryobacterales; family Bryobacteraceae; genus Bryobacter. The sequence continues at coordinate 2,886 of JAPKYY010001002.1, forward strand.
GCGGCTCTCCTCGGGCAATGCCTTCAAGCACTCCTCAAGACACTCAACCCGTGGGTCCGAATCCACCGGCACCGCAGCCACCCGTCCCCAATCCATCTCCACCACCACAGGCTTCTTCCATTCCTCCCGCGCAACATTGCGCGCCACTCCCAGCACATAACTCTCCACACTCACCTCAAGCTGTACCCCCTCGGCAATCCGTTTCGCCGCCCGGTCCAGACTCACATCCACCAGATCTTCCGCCGCCGCACATCGCCGCGCCGCAAAGAAAACCACCAGCCGCCGCCGCAGTTGCTCATAACGCTCCCCAGGCTCCGGTCCCAGCGCAGCAAGAAACGAATTCCACTCCTGCGAACTCAGCGCCACTCGCCCTCAAGTACAAATCCAGCCCAGTAAAAAGGATGGCTCCACCGCTTCGTCCCAGCCAGACTCTGCTGCGCCTGCCGCAAAGCATCTGCCGCCGTCTTCCCTCCCCGCAACATCGCCTCATAGAATCTCTTCATCAACTCTGCCGTCGCCCGGTCGTCCACCTTCCACAAACTCGCCACTACCCGCTCCACACCCGCCTCCTGAAACGCCCGCGTCAACCCAATCAATCCCTCCCGCTTCATAGACTTCCCCAACGCCGTCTGACAGGCACTCAACACCACCAGCGTCGCATCCACCTTCATGCTGTAGATATCCCGCAGCCGCAAGCTCCCGCCACTCAAAACAATCTCTGTCTTCTCTGGCCGCTCCGTATCCAGCGTACTGTGCGCCGCAAAATGCAGTATCTCCGCCTGAGACGCAAGCACTGCCTTCCTTGTCGCCATCGGCCCCATCGCCAGACTCCGCTTCGGCTCAGCCACCAGCCCAAGAATGCTCTCGGCCTCCATCCGCGCAAACGGCAACCGACTCAATTGCGGCGCATCCGGGTCAGCAAACACCGCAATCTTGCGCTGCGGCACCGGCCTCTTCGGCAAGCCCCGCAACACCCCAATCGCCGAAGCCGAAGGCGCAATCACCACCGTAGCCTCAGGGCACAAATCCGCAAAGGGCAAATACTGCAGCGCCCCATCAGCGACGACAACCAGCCGCTTGGCCTTCACCGTCCCAATCAGCAGCTTCTTCAACCCATTCGCATCAGGCAGCGGCCCAGCCTGTCGGTACGCCTCATACGCCTTACGCGCGCGCTGAATCTGCTCAAGATTCAGCGATGGTGCCGCATCAGTCGCATTCTTAACGCCAGCATCCCGCAATTCTTCGAGCAGCGCCCGTGCCCGTGCCCGCTCACTCATCTCAAACGCTCGCCGCGCATTCCCCCGGTCTTGCTCAAGTAGCGTCTCAATCAAAAACTCATAACGGTTCTGCACATAGCCGATATAGGTCGCTCGAAGGTCACGATCCGACAGCCGCTGCCGTAGCCCCTCCGCAATCCCAACCGCCCGCAACATCTGCACATTGGCCTCCCCAAGATCCCCACTCCGCCGCGCAAGAATCGCCAATGCCTGCCTTCCAAAAGCTTCCCCTCCCTGATACTTCGCCGCCTCAAACAGCTCCACCGCCCGCCTCATCTCAACCACTGCCCCGGACAATTCCCCCAGCCGCTCCAGCAGAAAGCCCAGCTTCAATCGGGTCGATCCCTCACCCCGCAAATCCTTCAACTCCTCCCGAATCGGCAAAGCCTCCTCAATCCTCTTCCGGCTCACATCCAGCTTGCCTTCCTTCAGATCAAGCATCGCCAGCGAACTGAGCACATCCGCCTCACAACCCCGCTCCTTACCCTCACGAGCCAGCGGCAAAGCCTCCTCAAACAGCTTCCGCGCCTCAACCAGATTGCCGCGATACCGCCGCAACTCCCCCAGCCCAAACAGCGTCAGCGCGAGCGCTCCAGGCTTGCTGTCCTT
>JAPKYY010000007.1 GCA_026394095.1 Acidobacteriota bacterium
CCGGAAGCCAGGGGATGTACCGCCGCCTTGCCTCATTGCCTTGGCACCTTTGAGCTCAAGGCCGGCAATGGCGTAGTGACTCTTGCCGATCTTGCCAATCATCTCGCGCAGTATCGTTCTTACTTCGCTCTGGTTTTGGGCGGCCTCGATACGCTTGCGATAGCTGTCTTTGAGGTCTGCCCAACTCCCACCCCCAGGCAGGTTCTCCAGTTGTTTCGGATTCCAGTGCTTATCGGCAATGGTTTGCCACACCGCCTCAAAGCTCTCCACCTGTTGTGCCCCGAGCGTGAGCACCGACAAAACCAAGCCTGCTACAAACCGATTCATGACTCCATTATCCTGTGTATGGATGTCTACCTCAGAGCTACCTTACGAAATCACTGCGACTCAGCTCGCAAAACTCCTCGCCGACAAGGCCGAAATCGTTCTTCTCGACTGCCGTGAAGACTACGAACACGCCACAGCCCGCATCGAACCTTGTGAGTTGATCCCGATGAATACGATCCCGGCGAATCTGAACCGGATCGAAGCTTTGGCCGACGGGAAACAACTCGTGGTCTATTGCCACCACGGCGTCCGCAGCCTCAATACAGTGGTCTGGCTGCGCCGTCAGGGCATCGAGAATGCGGTGAGTTTGACCGGCGGTATCGATCGCTGGTCGATGGAAATCGACGCAAGCGTACCGAGGTATTAAGACGATGGCGCGCGGGTGGGCTTCAAAGGACGCAGACGACCCCCAGGACTTAAGGGATGAGCGTAAGGCGGAAGCGGCACGACTCGAGAAGTCGGCGCTCGAGCAAAAGCTGGAAGACCTGAACTTGCAACGAACCAGAGTGCTGCACGATTTGCAGGCAGCCTGCAATCCCCGGTACCGGGCGATGGTAGAAGAGAGTCTGCGCTTTCTGGAGGATCAGATCAGAAGCGTGACTGCGTTGAAAGATGAAAGTGGTGGAGGCGGTGGGAGTTGAACCCACGTCCGAAATGGCAGCCCCACTAAAGCCTACGTGTGTATCTGCTTCATTGTTTATTCGGCTCAGACTTTTGAGAAGCAGCAAAACAAGCCCAAACCTAGTCCGATTGATGTCAGTCGCCGGCTACGAACAGAAGCCTTTGACCCATTCCGTGCGATGACGCCCAGTGGTGAACCCACGAACAAATCCACCCGAGCGGCTACTTAATTAATTAAGCAGCGTATGCAAATTGCGTGTTGGCAATTGTGTTTTTCCAGTCGTTTTACGAGAGCCTGGAGCTCGACACGCCTCTAATGAAACCAATCATCCCGTCGAATCCGTTGCGCCCCCTCCTTTCGTCTACAAGATTATTATAGCAGCGGTTGAGGAATCCCTAGCTAAATGCTTGACTCCGCTATGGAAATCCAACTAGCATTTTGGTTTGAGCGACTCACAAGACGATCTTCTGCGCTTTGATCCTGCCGATCTGAACCCCGGCATCCGGTCGGCTGAAGAACTGCCGTCCAAGCTCTATTTCCGCATCGGGGAAGTCTCCAAACTTACCGGTCTCA
>JAPKYY010000347.1 GCA_026394095.1 Acidobacteriota bacterium
AAGCATTACTGCGGTTCCTTCCACCGGCGAGGAAGTTGGGTCTGTAGCGGCTGAAGCAGGATCATAGACAGAAGTGTTGGATTGGCGCTTAACAAATGAATAGGCATTTGAGTCCCAACCACTTCGCTCATTTTCAATCTTGTATTTGACTGTTCATGGAATCGGCGATTCCAAGCTCGCGAAGGCTGCCCGAATTGCTTCCGACAGGACGGTGCCGTCGAAATTGTACAGGGAAGCTAAAAGCCAAATATCAAAGTAATCCTTGAGGCGACTGTTCAGTAGCCCCAGCATTGTCATAGCTTCCAGTTTGTCGGCGATCACGATCTCCTTGGGAAATGCCCAAAGCAGTGGCGCGGGGAGGTTCAAAATAGCCGGGTACTCAATTCTGGAAGCAGCCGGTGTGATCACGTCGCCGAATCCCATGTCGATTTGGATGGGCACTCAGGCGCGGGCCAATGTCGCATCGAAGCGAACCCGCACACACTCGTAGTCCGCGTCTTCCTTGATTCGAAGGATCTCCAACGCAGCAGTTCCTGAAATGGGCGGTCTTGCCGCTTCGCCTCATTCAGTAACCTTTGGCGGATGGAGGCTGCAACATCGCGGCTCACAGGATCGCCTCAATGTAGGGAAGTATGATCTGCTTCACTCGATCGACCTCGGCAAACTGAAGGATCGACTTCATCCCTTTGCGTCCATTTCGCTCCCGACGCATGCGAAGTGCTTCAATGGCCACATCGAGCCCAATCTTATTGCGGTACTTGAAGCAATCCGCGATCGTTTTCTCAGCGGAGAAAACGCGGACGCCGACACCGTCGATCTTTACGGTCTCAACTCCAACCGCAAGTGATTTTTCCGGATACCAAAAGGCGCGGATGGGTAGGCCATCAATGCGAGGTAGTTGGGCATGGCTGGGTATCGCTATGTCGATCATATGCGGGACTTGTGTAGTAAGCCGGTGGTGGGCAAGCGCCGAGATCAGACAAAATACTGGCTTTGGCGCTCGGGCAGAGATCATTATCCAATCTGGATTGCTGATCGCGCGATCACTGGCAAGCCGGTAAAGCCCCCGGCCGATTCTTTCGATCTCAGCCGAGTCCCGCAATTGATAAAGCGTCCGTGGATGGATGCCCAGCCGAATTGCGTCAGAGGTGCGAATCGGGCTGCGGTGTTTCGCAAAAATGGTACGCGCTTGCGCGAGTGCTGACACAAGTTGTGGCATGGATAGACTCCTCGGATAGTATAGCGACTTTCCGATAGTTCTATCCACCAGGGACCGCGCTGAAAACCCAACGTGCCATCGAGTTTTCGAGCAGGATTGGTGACAGTTTTGGTGACAGTTTGTGCGATGGCAGGCTAATCCGATCGCCAACTTGTTGATTCTGAAAGATTAGTTATTGTTGGATGTGCCCAAAATCAACCCAACGTGCCATCACGCAAGTAAGGTTTTAGAATCAATAACTTATAAGGATGTTGGGGGGATTGGTGACAGGCCAAAATTGCTTAGAGATTAGCCTAAGTCCAATAGAATGTGTTGGTTGCGGGGGCATGATTTGAACATGCGACCTTTGGGTTATGAGCCCAACGAGCTACCAGGCTGCTCCACCCCGCATTCATAGATTAGCAACCAAAACCTTCAGGGTCAAGGAATGGCCCATTATTTGCTGATAGCTCGAAGTAGTTGACACCCCTGCACCAATGTCGATATTGTCCAACCATGCCTGCGACTTCCAGCCTTATCCCCGTTCTTCTGGTCGCGGCCAGTCTTTGTGCGCAGACGCCGGCGGAAGAACAACTCGTGCAGCGCTATTGCCTTGGTTGCCACAACTCCAAAATGAAGACTGCCGGCCTGTCGCTTGAAAGCCTGAGCATCGATGCGCATCCCGGTGAATGGGAAAAAGTAGTTCGCAGACTGCGGGCCCGGCAGATGCCTCCCGCCCCACTGCCCAGGCCGGATGAGGCCAGTTATCAATCTCTCGTGCGATCGCTGGAGAACACGCTTGACCGTAGTGCTGCAGCCAAGCCCAATCCCGGCCGTACCGATACCTTTCGCCGCCTGAACCGTAACGAATACCGCAATGCCATTCGGGACCTGCTCGCTCTTGACGTTGATGTCTCGTCGATGCTGCCAGCGGACGAATCGAGCCGTGGCTTCGACAATATGACTGTTGGTGATCTCTCGCCCACTTTACTTGAGAGCTATCTCAATGCTGCTCGCAAGATCAGCCGCCTGGCGATCGGCATCGCACCGAAGTCTCCGACTACGACTTCCAGATCCGACTGGCCCGGGATCGTAACGAACATGTCGAAGGCCTGCGTGGGACGCATGAAGTGGAAGTACTCGTCGATAACGAAAGGGTGAAGCTCTTCACCGTAAAGCCCCCGCCAACGGGCGACCATCAGGCGGTAGACCAGCACCTGAGCTTCCGGCTTCCGCTGAAGGCCGGCCCGCATCAAATTGCGGTGACCTTCCCCAAGCAGCCCTCGCTGTTGATGGAGACCGAGCGGCAGCCTTATCCAGCCCACTTCAATATGGACCGGCACCCGCGTATCACCCCGGCTCTTTACTCTCTGTCGATCAACGGGCCTTATCAAACGCAGGGGCCGGGCGACAGCCCGAGCCGCAGACGCATTTTTACGTGCAAGAGCCAGGATGAGGCTTGTGCCAAAACGATTCTGTTGACGCTATCGCGCCGGGCTTACCGCCGCCCTGTCACGGATCGCGATATTGCCGCGCCACTGCGATTCTTTCGCGAGGCGCGCGCGACAGAGCCTTTCGATTCCGCTATCGAGATGGCTCTGCGGGCCGTGCTGGTGAGCCCTGAGTTTCTGTTTCGTGTAGAGCAGGACCCGGAAGGCGTAGCCGCGCAAACCGCTTATCGCATTTCAGACCTGCAACTCGCTACGCGCCTGTCTTTCTTTCTCTGGAGCAGCATCCCGGATGACGAGCTTTTAAGCGCCGCTGCGAACAACACTTTGCATACATCGGCGGTGCTCAACACCCAAGTGAGGAGGATGCTGGCCGACCCTCGTTCGCGTGCGCTGATCGACAACTTCGCAGCCCAGTGGCTGCACCTGCGCAATCTCGACAGCGTAACGCCGGACATGCGCGGCTTCCCGGATTTTGACGACAACCTGCGCCAGGCCTTTCGCCGCGAGACTGAGCTCTTCTTTGACAGTGTGCTGCGAGAAGACCGAAGTGTTCTCACGTTGCTCAAGGCTGATTACACCTTTTTGAACGAGCGGCTGGCCAAACACTACGGGATCCCGAATATCTATGGGGGCCAGTACCGGCGTGTTGCGCTGGGTCAGGATCGGCTGCGTGGCGGATTGCTGCGACAGGGCAGTATTCTCACAGTTACTTCTTATGCCACACGCACCTCACCGGTGATTCGTGGCAAATGGATTCTCGACAATATCCTTGGCATTCCTCCTCCACCACCGCCGCCTAACGTGCCGGCGCTTAAGGAAAACGGCAGCATTGGCAAGGCACTCACGCTGCGTGAGCGGCTGGCTGAGCACCGCAAGAACCCGGCCTGCTTTGGCTGCCACCAATTGATGGACCCGATTGGTTTCTCGATGGAGAACTACGACGCCGTGGGGCGCTGGCGACAGAGCGATGATATTGCCGGTGGATTGCCCGATGGCAGCAAGTTTGATGGCATCGCGGGGCTGGAAGCTTCGCTGCTGCAGCGGCCCGAACTCTTCGCCAATACATTTACTGAAAAACTGCTGGCTTATTCGCTGGGTAGGGGTATCGAATCGTATGATGCAGCCTCGGTGCGCAAGATCGTGCGGAATGCCCAGAGTAGCGATTACCGCATCTCATCGTTTATTCTTGGAATCGTAGCGAGCGAGCCGTTCCAACAGAGGAGAAGTCAATGATCATTTCGAAAAGATCGATTCCACGCCGTACGGTTCTGCGAGGTCTTGGGGCCACTCTTTCGCTGCCCTTCCTCGATGCGATGGTGCCGGCACTCAGCGCTCAGGCACCGGCCACCAAACGCCTCAGCACAGTCTACATTCCGATGGGCGCGCACATGCCGGAATGGACTCCGGCCAGCAAGGACGGTTTGCTGACGCAGCTATCGCCGAGCTTGAGCCCGCTTGAGAAGGTTCGCAATTACATCTCTGTCGTTCAAAATCTGGAGCTTAAAAACGCCTACCCCGGCACACACGCTACCTCGAATGCGGCGTTTCTGAGTGCGGCGACAGCCAAGTGGACCGAGAGCAGTGATTACTACCTTGGCACTACCGCAGACCAGGTTGCAGCCAAGCAGATTGGGCAGGCCACGCGGCTGCCTTCGATTGAGCTTGCGATGGACTTGCTTACCGTGGTGGGGCAGTGTGACAACGGCTACGCCTGCGTTTATCAGAACAATCTCTCGTGGGCTTCGCCCACATCGCCACTGCCGGGTGGCCTTTGAGCGGCTCTTCGGGGATGGTGGTTCGATTGCGGATCGCAAGTCTGAGTTGCGGAAGGATTCGAGCCTGCTCGACTGGGTACGCGAAGACATCGCCCGGCTGCAGAAGAGGCTCGGGGCGGGAGACCGGTCGAAGGTGAGTGATTATCTCGATACGGTGAGAGAAGTGGAGCGTCGCATCCAGAATGCGGAAGCTTCTACCGGACAATCCACACTGCGCGACCTCGACCGGCCCGTGGGGGTTCCGGCATCTTATGCCGATCATGCCCGCCTGATGTTTGACCTGCAGGTGCTGGCGATGCAGGGTGACGTTACGCGTGTGATGACCTTCCAGCTGGCTCGCGAAACCAGCAATCGCAGCTACCCGGAGATTGGCATCTCCGAGTCGCATCACCCGCTCACACACAATGGCGGCGATTCAGAGAAGCTGGCGAAGGTAGCGAAGATCAACGCCTTCCATGTTTCGCTGTTTGCTTATTACCTCGAGAAGCTGAAAGCCACGCCTGACGGTGACGGGTCTTTGCTCGACCACTCCAGTATTCTTTACGGCAGCGGCATGAGCAATGCCGATATCCATGACCACACGAATCTACCCATCATCGTGGCGGGCGGCAAGCCCTCGGGCGGGCGGCATATTGTGGCCAAAGAGAATACGCCGCTGGCTAACCTGCACCTTACGCTGCTGGACCGGGTGGGTGTGAAGATTGATTCCTTTGCCGACAGCAAGGGCAAGATTCCAGAACTTTCACTGGCATGATCTCTACACTCCTCTTTACTGCGCTGTCGATGGCTGCAACGGATTTGCCGACAGCAGCACTGCAGGACGACGTTGCGGCTGCAAAGGTTTTGTTGCGCGATGGGGCTAACGCGAGGGCTGCGAACCGGTATGGGGTGACGCCTTTATCGATTGCCTGCACCAATGGCAGTGCGCCGATGATCGAGCTTTTGCTCAAGGCTGGTGCGGATGCGAACACGACGTTGCCGGGTGGAGAGACCGCGCTAATGACGGCAGCCCGAACAGGCAGGGTGGATGCCGTTAACGTGCTGCTGGCTAATGGAGCAGACCCGAATACCAAAGAACCTCGCCGTGGACAGACTGCGCTGATGTGGGCGGCTGCTGAAGGCCACACGGCGGTGGTAGAAGCGCTGATTGCCAAAGGGGCCAAGTTCCAAGATCGTCTCCCCACGGGCTACACGCCCTTTCTCTTTGCTGCACGCGAAGGCAGGACTGCTGTGATTGAAGCGCTGCTGCGGGCTGGGGTCGACATCAATGAAGTGATCACAGCTACGCCCAATGCGCCCAAGGTGAATGGGGCTCCGCGCGAGGGGACAACGGCTTTGCATCTGGCAGTTCTGAGCGGGCATTTTGAGCTGGCTTCGATGCTGCTGGATCTTGGGGCAAACCCGAATGCCGATGCCAGTGGCTGGACTGCGCTTCACGCCATTACAGGCGTACGCAAGCCTGGTGGAGGCGACAACAATCCCGCGCCGCTCGGCTCGGGCACGATGACGAGTATTGAGCTGGTGAGGAAGCTGAAGGCGAAGGGTGCAAACCTCAATGCCCGCATGACCAAACGCATCAACGTCGGGCTTACGAGTCTGAATACGCTTGGTGCGACGCCCTTTATGCTGGCGGCACGTAGCGCTGATTTTGAATTGATGCGCGAGCTGGCAAAGCTGGGTGCAGACCCGCTGATTCCTAATGCGGACGGGTCCACTCCGTTGATGGCGGCGGCGGGCCTGGGTACACGGTCGCCCGGTGAGGATGCGGGGACTGAAGAAGAAGTTGTCGAGGCCATCAAAGTGGCTCTTGAGCTTGGCAACGACATCAACGCCGTAGACAAGAACGGCGAGACGGCGATGCACTCGGCTGCTTATAAAAACTATGGCGCCGCAATCCAGTTACTGGTGGATCGGGGCGCCAAGATCGAAGTATGGAATAAGAGGAACAAGTCTGGCTGGACGCCTCTGGCGATCGCGCAAGGCTACCGCTTCGGCAACTTCAAGCCATCTCCTCCGACGGAAGCCGCTTTGCGAAAAGCTTTCGCCAAGGCCGGCGTCAAGCCGGAAGAGTTTCAGAACACCAACCATTCCGACTACAAGCGCTAGAAGTCTAAACGCAGGCTGAACTTCAGCTGGCGCGAAGTGCCAGTGCCGTTGGAGCCATCGTTTGTATTGAGAAGAATGCGACCGAAGCTGCCATTCGAGATATTGTTTACGGGGTTAGCGAACTGAGCACGGCTGACGAATACCGTAAGCGTTGACTGCAAACCATTGAAATTGGTTTTGCCGTTAAGGCGCTTTTCATCGATGTGGCCGAAAGAGGGAAGTGGAGGGTGGCGAGACTGCCCTACGGTAAGGGCCACGGACTCAGTCTGAGTCTTGTTCAGAGCTGATCTGGCAATCCAGGCTTTATAGCGGCCGACGGAAACACCGGGGAGTTGATTCTCACCACTGCTTTGAAGTTTTGGTTTCGCATTGGAAGCCGGTCGAGGAAGATTCAATCGTTAGCTAAGCATCTGCGATGCAGACTCCCGATGCTTCTTTTACCGTGCCGCTCAGGAAGTAACGATCCACGTGGGCAATGGCAGATACAAGGGTAAGGATTGCAGGAGCAATCAACCTGAATTTAGAGCACATTTGGCTTAAGTCTAAATTTGCAGCGATTGCGATTGGATGATTGTGCGGCGCCGAGACCGAAAATAATGCATACATCTCAACATATGCATGCATTATTCAGGCTTTGGGCCATTGCTTTGGATTCGCCAGCGAAGTCGACTAGTACTTTTTACTCATTAGCTTGGCCTCGCTAAACCCTTTGTTTTCTTGAAACAGGGAATCCGGATCAGCCCCGAACCCAGTACCATTCAGGCGAAAGTACTGTCGCGTGAGGCTATGAAAACAAAGAACTTGTCCTAGGACTAAAGCGATTGATTTACACGCATAGTCCCATTGTTTGAAGCATCCTCCCAGCCGCATACTCAAAAGCGAAAGATAAGGCGATTCGCTTAGAGCTTCCTAACAAAGGTGCCGGGCGGGGGCCACAAGTTCTTAGGAGGAAATAATTCATGAAAAAGTTCTTTTTGGCGTTGGTCGCAATGACCGCGCTCACAGTTGGTACAGCCAGTGCAACACCGGTTGGCACCTTTTCGTTTGCTGGTGGCGTAAACACCGTTGTCGCCCCGAGCAGCTCATTCACGCTTCTCTCAGCAGTATTGCCTGCTGACACCCAAGCATTCGGTACGATTGGCGGCGGTTCCACGGGAGATTTTGCTCTCACCCCCCCCAACTTCATGTACGTCCACGGTCAGGCTGGTCCTGGCAACTTCGTTGTAACTGAAGCTGGCGTAAACGCTGGTGTTCGCTTCAACTTTGGCCCCTCATTCGGCAGCACTGCGTACTACTTCATCTCGACCGGTTTTGCTGGTTCAACGCTCGTAAGCGTACCCAACAACAACGTAGCTGGCGCCACTCTCCTTGGGAATTTCTACAAGGGTAGCAATGTGGAGCAGGGCACGATTGTGTTCAGCTTCCAGAACACCGTAACCGGCGTCACCCAGCCTGCTTCAGAAACCACCTACTCGGCTGATGCGAGCACCGTTCCTGAGCCCTCCACCTACGCCATGCTCGGCTCCGCCCTGCTCGGCCTGGGCCTTCTGCGCCGCCGCAAGGCATAAGCGCTTCTCAAAGCCAAACCGATTACTCGCGAGCCTTCGGGCTCGCGAGTTTTCTTTTTAGCGGCAGGCATTTTCGTTGTTCTTCACGAAGTAATCCCGATACTTCTTCGACTTCTTGTCCATACAGCCCACCAGATTTAACAACTCCACTTTGCGGAATTGCACCGGATGGCTCTCGCTCTGCAAGGAAATCGAGCCCTCTTCGAGGAGCTTGCCGTCCACCTTGACAGCCGGATCGTGCTTTGAGACATTTCCTCCACCAACTTGCGGCCGATCGTACTTCAATACAGAAACGCCCTCCACCCGGTGATCGATGCTTTCCCCGCCCTTTACAACCACTTCCACGCGCACCCATTGATCGCCATCGTAGGTTTTTGAAGTCGAATTCAGGCAATGTGGCGTAAAGAGCTTGCCGTCCCTTTCGACGTTCGTGCCTGGGGTGCACAGGTTGGCCGTGGTGCGTGGCCCTTTGCCGAGGCCCCCCAGTAGCTGCATTTCGATAGAGATCGGGAAGTCCTGATCCTTCTGCATGGTCTCTACAGGTTGGCCGTGCAACATGATGCCGCTATTGCGGGTGGCCCAGGCCGGGCCGTCCTTGGCCTGATCTCCAATGAATCGATATTCGACGGCGATGATGTAGTAAGAAAACTTGTCTTTGTAGAAGAGGTGGCCAAACTGATTCGCAAAAGAATCATAGCCGTCGTAGGAGACGGTCAGATAGCCATCCTTGACGCGAAAGGTGTTGGCAAAGTTCTCGCCCACGGCGTGGCCGGTAATTTTCGGCGTCCAGCCTTTGAGGTTATTTCCATTGAAGAGCTGAATCCAGTCGCTCTTCTTCGCCTCAGCCATCAGGGCATTACAAATCAGAATCGTTAAGAGAAGTGTTTTCACGCCGAGCAGTATACATGATAGGAATAGTGTCGATGATCAGCCGCCGCAGTCTGCTGGCTAGCCCGCTTCTTGCCGCACAGAGCCGTCCTACGCGCTTCCAGCTGGCGGCGATGACGCTGCCGTGGTCGGCATTTTCGTTTGAGCGGGCGCTCAAAGGCGTCCGCGCGGCGGGTTTTGCTCATGTAGCGTGGGGCGTCAATCACCTTTCGAAGCCTGTTCTTGCCGTAGATGCTGCACCTGCCATGGCAGAGCAACTGGCCGCCAGTTGCCGCAACCGGGGCCTTGAGCCGGTGATGATGTTCTCGACGGTGAACCTGGAAGCTGCGAATGCCTACGACGCTCATCGACGCCGGATTGACCAGGCCGCCGCCGCAGGCATCCCCTATCTGCTCACCTTCGGCAAGACCGTCGCCAGCGGTCGGGACATTTTTGTCGACAATCTGGCCAAACTCGCTCCGCACGCGCAGCAGGCGAACGTTTCCGTGCTGATCAAACAACACGGCGGCAACACGGCCACCGGCCAGCACTGCGCGCGCATTGTGGAGCAAATTGCGCATCCAAAAATCCAGATCTGTTACGACGCCGGCAACGTTTTGGACTACGAAAATCAAGATCCCATCGCGGACATCAAAACATGCTGGCAATACATCCGCGCCTTCAACATCAAAGATCACCGGAATACTCCGCGCGATGAAGATTGTGGCCCTGGCTTTGGCGAGATCGACCATTACAAGCTACTCGCGCCCGTGCTGAACACCGGCCTCACCATTCCACTTACCTTCGAGAACATTTTCGAGCCATTGGTGGCGAGGCCCACAGACCCCGCCCGCATTGATCAGCTTGCGCTGCGTGCCCGACAATACATAGACACCGTCATTAGAGGATTACAATCATGAACCGCCGTCTCTTTCTGGCCACCGGCTCAAGCCTGCTGGCCCAGACCAGCCCCAACTCGCAAGTTGCCACCGCCATCATTGGTGTGGGGAACCGTGGCTCCTTTTTGCTGGGGAGCATCCTGAATCAATCGAACGCCCGCATGGCAATGATCTGCGATAACAAGCCGGACCGCCTCGACAAGGCAGCAACGGTGTCAGCCAAGAGCAACCCGGCGACCACCACCGACTGGCGCAAGATTCTTGATCGCAAAGACATTGACGCCGTCTTCATTGCTACCCCGCCCCACCTGCATGCCGAGATGGCGATCGCCGCGCTTAAAGCCGGCAAGCATGTCTATTGCGAGAAGCCCATTGCAACCACTGCGGCAGATCTTAAGGAGTTATTGGCCGCAGCGAAGGCAAGCAAGCGTGTCTTCCAATCGGGCCAGCAACTTCGCTCCATGGTGCAGCTTCGTACCGCCGTGCAGCAGATTCATGACGGGATTCTCGGGGAAATTCTTTTTGTCAAAGCCCAGCGGCACGCTACGGCAGACCTCGATTACAACGGGCCTTCGGGTGACTGGTATTTCAACTACGCCAAGTCAGGCGGCTATCTGGTGGAGCAATCCGTACACAATCTCGATGCCTGTAATTGGGTGATTGGGCAGCACCCGACGCGAGCCGCAGGCTTTGGTGGCATTCAGCTTCACAAGAACGAGCCCGCAGGTCGCGACATCTACGATCATCAAAGCATCACGTACGATTACGCGAACGGCGTAAAGATGTCCTTTACGCAACTCGTTTTTCATCCGCGCAATATGCCAGCCAACAACCAGTACATTAACGTGTACGGGAGTAAGGGTTCGGCGGAGTTGATGAGTTCTTACGCCATGTACACGATCGACGGCAAGCAGCAGGCCATCATCTCGCCTAAGGTGCAAGAGAACCCGGACGCTCATACCACCGCTTTTTACGATGCGATTCAGAAAGGCACGAAGAACCCTTCGGACGTGACGGTGGGCGCTACGGCCGCACTCACAGCGATCCTGGGTAACGAAGTCTGCCGTCAGGGAAAGGTACTCAACTGGACAGACTTCGGTGTTCCGGTCTAGGGTGCCTTGCCCTCAATCAGGTGCAAAGATTTGGCAGGATCGATATTCTGCCAAATCTCAGTGGTGCCGCGTGGCCAGCGTACGGTGACGCGGTCTACCCTGGTTGCCGCCCCCAAACCAAAGTAAAGAGCGCTCTCGTGTTGCGAGTAATAACTGCCGCCGCTGCTCAACTCGGCGACGTAGCGAGCCTTCCCGGCCTCCACCGTAACGCGGGCTCCGATCGCCGACCGGTTCGATCGGGTTCCTTCGAGCGTCACCCGCAACAGATTTCCACGCACTCCATCCCGCCGCAACACACTCGGGGCCTCATTCATATTGGCAATCACCACCTCGGGCCGGCCGTCTCCATCGAGGTCGCCGACCGCGAGGCCACGCGAAGCCTTGGGGCGCATCAATGCTTGTCCAGCCTTCGCACTTAAATCCTCAAAACGACCGCCTCCAAGATTGCGATAGAGCAGGGTCGGCTGCCGGTAGGTCTCGCCAAACTTCGCCCGATCTACTTCCGGGTATACATGTCCATTTGCCAGGATCAGATCGAGCTTCCCATCTTCGTCGTGATCAATGAACGCGATCCCCCAGCCCAGCAACAAGTGCTTGCCGAGCCCGGCCGCCTCGGCGGTATCCCGAAAAAACGATCCATCCTCATTTAGGTAGAGCGAAGGTAGATCGCCTGAAAAATTGGTCTTGGCGATATCCAGCGTGCCGTTGCCATCGAAGTCTCCAACGGCTACGCCCATGCCCGCCTGCGCCCGCCCATTAGCGTCATAGGCAACGCCGGCCTCCATCGCTCGTTCTTTAAAGGTGCCGTTGCCCAGATTCTGATAGAGCAAACTGGGGGTCTGGTCGCAGGCCACATAAATATCCGGCCAGCCGTCGTTATTGAAATCTGCCGCCGTCACACCCAACCCGTAGCGCCCTCCGGGCTTCCAGATTCCAGCCTTGGCCGAGGCATCCTCAAAGCGCCCATCTGCCAACTGCCGGTACAGATAGTTGCGCCCTTTGGGCAATCCGCGCGGCCCACAAGCTACCGGAGTATCTTTCCACATACATTCCGGCATCGAACCAGGCTTCGGGCTCTTCTCCATCTCGATATCAACGTAGTTGGCAACAAAGAGATCGAGGCGCCCATCTCGGTCGTAATCTACCATCGCGCAACCTGAACCCCAGCGAACACCCGTCGCCGGTAATCCCCGCTTTGCCGTCACATCCTCAAATCTCCCACCCTGATTCAGAAAAAGCCGGCTTACCCCGTAATAGGTAATCCACAAATCGACATCGCCGTCAT
>JAPKYY010000348.1 GCA_026394095.1 Acidobacteriota bacterium
CAAGAAAGCGATAAAGCGGGCGCGAGGCCTCGGCCAGTTTCGTAAACGCTGCCTCCCCCCAATCGGCAAGCAAAGTGGCCCGCAACTGCCGCGGATTCCCTGCCCCGATCACGGCCAGATCCTCACGCAGATCGAGCTTCGGAGACAACTCCCGAACCGCCTCCTGCCTAGCTGCAATCGTATTCAAATCAGCCGGCGCAAGCAGCCACCCGGCGAGAGTCGATTCGCCTAAGCGGGTTCGCGCCTGGCAAAGCAACTCAAACAGTGAAGCCCGCCCAAACAGATCCAGGTCATTCGCAAACAAATGCTCAGCCGGAACATGCGCTTCCCCCGTCGTTCCGCGCCCGGCCCAATTCCCTTGCACCCGGTCAATGGCCTGCTCATAGTAAGCGATAGCACGCTTAAACCGCTCAAGCTGATCGTTCAGAGCCTGAATCCGAAAGCCAACAACAATGAAAAGTGCTGCGCACACCCCAACGGCCCACCACATCGAATTCCAGCCGGCAGCAAGCGCCGCAACAACAATCAGCAGCCGCAAATTACCGAAGCGAGCCGCCCGGTCATCCGCCTCTTTCCAGGATTTACTTCTTTGATCGAGACGCTTCTTGTATTCATCCATTAGGGTTGCAGCTCTTCAGCGAAGGCTTTGGCCTCAGCCGAATCAGGCATCGCTATAAAGATGGTATCGTCACCAGCGATCGTGCCTACAACATTGGGGTATTGTTCCGAATCCAGAGCAATCGCAAGCGACATCGCATGGCCCGGAGAAGTACGAATCACAACCAGGTTTTGAGCGGCAACTGCAGAAGTCATGAATTCGCGGGCAAGCGATAGAAACTTCGGCGTCGGGTTGCCCAGATCGGCATAACCCTGTGCGGTCTTCACCAGCCCAAGCTCACGAATGTCACGAGACAGCGTTACCTGAGTGGCGTCGATGGAGCAGCGCTTCAGAAGCTGCGCCAGTTGTTCTTGCGTGTAAACCTCTTCCTCACGGATGAGCTTTAGAATCTGCTGTTGCCGCTCGCTTTTGTTCATAGCTTCTCGAGACGGGCCTGAGCCTCTCGCAGCGCAGCAGCTACACTCTGCGGTGCAGTTCCACCAGGAACCACACGCGTCTGCATGCCATGCCGCGGGTCCTTCAGAATGAAGACAAAGTCCGGCGTGAAGTGCGGGTCGAAGGCATGCAGTTCTTCGGCAGTGAAACTGGCCGGATTCTTGCCCGTCTTGATCCCGTGCAGCACAAGCCGCCCCGCCAGCTTATGAGACTGGTGAAAGGGCAAACCGGCTCGCGACAAAGCCTCGGCAATGTCGGTTGCCACCACCCACGATTCCGCGCAAGCCTTCTCTGGAATCTCGGGCTTGATCGTAACATTCTGCGCGACGATACTGGCCATATTGAGACACGAGATCGTCTGATCGGCAGCGTCAAAGAGCTGCTCCTTGTCTTCCTGCATGTCGCGGTTGTAGGTAAGCGGAAGCCCCTTCATCGTCACAAACAGAGCCGAGTAAGCCCCAAACACGCGGCCGCACTTGCCGCGAATCAATTCGAGCGAGTCGGGATTCTTCTTCTGCGGCATCAGGCTTGACCCAGACGTCACACCATCGCTCAGTTCCATCCAGGCGAACTCATCGCTTGAATAAAGAATCCAGTCTTCGGAAAGACGCGAAAGGTGCAGCATCACAAGATTGGCTGCGTGCATGTAGTCGAGAACAAAGTCGCGGTCAGCCGACACGTCCATCGAGTTGTAGGTGATGGAGGCGAAGCCAAGATCACGGGCGATGGCGTTGCGGTCAAAAGGAAAAGCGCTACCAGCAAGCGCGCCACTGCCCAGCGGGAGAACATTCGTCCGGGCATGCGCCTGATGCAGCCGCTCTACGTCACGGGCAAACATCTCGTAGTAGGCAAGAAGGTAATGAGGCCAAAGCACGGCCTGCGCCCGACGCATGTGCGTATAGCCAGGGATCACCGCCTGCGGGTACTTGTTGGCTAGCTTGAGCAGTTCAGCCATCAACGACTTGGTTGCAGTGATGGTGGTCTCAATCGTCGACCGCAGCCAAAGCCGTGTATCGAGCGACACCTGCTCATTGCGGCTTCGCCCGGTATGAATCTTGTCGGCAAGCTGGCCAGTCTTCTCTTTCAGCTGACGAATCACAAACGAGTGCACGTCCTCGTCGCTGGCACCGTTGAAGTAAGCCGAATTCTTCGCTTCGGTCTGGATCTCTTCAAAAGCTTTGACAATTCGGCCACGCTCTTCGGCGTTGAGAATGCCTACGCTCTCCAGTGCCCGGGCAAAGGCTTTTGAGCCTTCGAGATCCGCCTCAATCAGGCGCTTGTCGAAGTGAAGCGACTCAGAGAATTTTTCAAAATACTTGTCCTGGCCGGCTTCAAAGCGGCCACCGTAGAGCTTTTCTTGCATTATTTTTATCCTAAGCGAGCAGCATCAGAAGCAGCGCCTTCTGAGCGTGCAGGCGGTTTTCGGCCTGATCGAAAACAGCCGACTGATTCGATTCCATCACTGCGTCGGTAACTTCCTGGCCACGCTTGGCAGGCAGACAATGCAGGAAGATCGCATCACGCGAGGCAGCCGCCATCAGTTCGGAATTCACCTGATAAGGAGCAAAGGTGCGGATGCGTTCTTCAGCTTCGGCTTCCTGCCCCATGCTGGTCCAGACATCGGTATAGATCACGTGAGTGCCGCTGACACCGACATTTACATCGTTCGTCACGCTGACACTGCCACCGGCCTGCTGCGCAAAGTGTGAGGATTGATCGAGCACATGCTTGTTCGGCTCATAACCCTTGGGGCAAGCGATAGAAATATGCATCCCCATTCGGGCGCCGTTCAGCATCAGCGAATGCGCAACGTTATTCCCGTCGCCAACAAAACAAAGCTTGATGCCGGCCAGGCTATCAAACCGTTCTTCGATCGTCTGAAGATCGGCAAAGCTCTGACACGGATGGTACATGTCGCTCAGTGCATTGATCACCGGCACGCTGGACCACTCGGCCAACTCTTCGATCGTGGATTGCAGAAACGTCCGCGCCACAATCGCATTCGTCCAGCGATCGAGATTGCGTGCGATGTCCTTGGTGGGTTCGCGGTCGCCAATCAAGCCTATGGATACAACAGCGTCGCCGCCCAGTTGCTTAATGGCCAGCTCAAAAGTAAGCCGCGTCCGCAATGAGGGCTTCTCGAAGAGCAGGCTCAAGTAGCGGTGCTTCAGCGAAGCCGCATAACGCGTAGGGTTGAGCTTGAGCTCGGAGGCAAGACTGAGCAAGTCACGAAGTTCAGAACTGGTGATCGACAGATCGCTAGTGAGATCGCCGGAGGCAATGACGGGGGCCTGCGGAGAGGCTTCGGAAACGAGTGCAGCAGACATGACTGTATTTTTATTCAACCCTTATGAATAATAATACAGTTATTTCGCCTTGTAAATGGTCGAGTATCCGGGGATGGCAGCACCAATCGCGCCAACGGCAAGCGCCCCGATGGCCCCAAAGACAGGGCGCGTTTCGCTGCGCTCAAAGTCGCCTGGAATCAAAGCCCCAATGGTGAAGCCAATACCAAAGCCAATAGCTGCTCCGATAGCGGCATTTTTGCCCCTCGCAGAGCCGCTGCGAATGCCAACCCGTCTGATATCCGGTTTGGCAATCGTGATCACTTTCTTGTTCTCAACTACAACCAGTGAATCATCTGACACCGATTGAACCCGGCCATAAAATCGTTCCTTCTTTAGAACGACAATCACCTGCTTCTCGGGAGGCAACTGCTTGACGACAGCCCAATCCTGCGCCTGGCAAACAAGGCAGGCGGCAAGAAGAATTACGAGTCTCATATTTACTCACGCTCCATTTCATTGGGAATCGGCTCAAACGGCATAAACTGAAACTCATGTCTGAACCGCTCGATCTCGTCCGGGTGAACGTGCCCGCACGAATTGCTCAACTGGATTTTAGTATCTCCCTTCCCCGCGACTGGAATGTCATCGACCTACCAGAAGAGGAAGTCGACTTCAGCGCACCAGAGAAGTTCTTCCCGCTCATGATTGCCGCAACGCCGTGGGCTGCCGTCATGATGTCAGTAGCGGCCCGGCCGGGTTTCGAAGATGGGAGCCTCCAGGATTGGAGCCTTTTCCTGTTGAATTCCCAGGGGATCCGGCCTACCGCATTTATGCCGTCCACGATAGGCAATGTCCAGGGGCTGGTTGGTACGGGGCAGCAGGAGCAGGAAGGCACCTTGCTCGAATTCAGATTTGCGTTCTTTGAAGACGGCGGAAGGCTTGTCTATCTGGGTCTCCTTGCTCCGGAAGCAATCAGCGCATCGATGGAGCCGGTCTGGAAGGCAGCTATCGACGGCTTCGTTTTGGAGACGGTACAAGGCCAGAACGTACCGATCGGGCCTGGTGCGGGAATCAGCCCACCACCTCCAACTGAAACTTCGCCCGAAGCTCCACCCGCCAAGCCATTCACAGACGAAGACATGGGCTTCTATGCCAAATCAGACGAGGCAACCACACTCGACCCCGAGCATCCTGTCAACGCGAGACTCCGTGATCAGGGAGTCGGCTTTGTGCCAAACATAATCGAATTGGACGCGGAGGCCAAGACCGCCAAGCTTGGCGTGGCCGCAATCCGGGCGCTAATTCAGGTGGCCCTGGGCTGGCACGTAATCGACGACGGCAAGCGAACCATGGTGCTCGACCCAGATGGGAAGATTCAAATCAACCTCAGCATCATCCCCAAACACGGGCGCAGCATAGATCAGATTCTTGACGAGTTCCAGTCAGAGGCGGAACAAAGCTACCCTGAGCCCGAATTCATTCGCTTCGCAAACGACGGGATTTCGGCTCTCGCCGTGCGCAACATTGCAGTCAACGACGAGCCCATCGAGCAGATTCATATGATGGTTGATTGGGCAGACGATTCAGCAATGCTGCGGGCTCGCGTCACGTCCGATCCGCCATCCATGCGCTTTGCCGTCGACTATGCCGACCGCATTCTAAAAAGCGTAAGCTTTGAATCCTGATAAATTCTAGGTGCACATCTATGTCATCCATTTACGCAGTTGCTTTGCTCGTTGGGATCTCCCTCGCAGCCTCCGCCCAGACTCCTCTCAGCGCCGAACTGGTAATCCGAGCCGACAAGCCCGGCTATCAGGTAAACCGCCAAATTTTTGGGCAATTTGCAGAACACCTCGGCTACGGCATCTACGGTGGCATCTGGGTGGGAGAAGACTCAAAGATCCCCAACACCCGCGGCTATCGAAACGATGTACTTCAGGCTTTGCGCGACCTGAAGGTGCCTGTGATCCGCTGGCCCGGCGGATGCTTCGCTGATGAGTACAACTGGCGCGAAGGTGTTGGTCCTCGCTCGAAACGCCCCGTCAAGATCAACACTCATTGGGGTGGCGTAACTGAACCCAACACCTTTGGCACGCATGAGTTTATGGACTTTGCTGAACTGGTAGGCGCAGAAGCCTATGTCAGTGGCAATGTTGGCAACGGCTCGCCGCGGGAGATGGCCGAGTGGGTGGAATACATGACATCACCGGCAGGCACTCTGGCCGATGAGCGGGCAGCCAATGGCCGTAAGGCTCCCTGGAAGGTTCCTTACTTTGGGCTCGGCAACGAACTCTGGGGTTGCGGCGGAAACATGCGCGCTGAATATGCAGCTGACGTCACGCGCCGCTACTCTACCTTCATCAAGGTCCCCGCAGGCGTCAAGATCATGAAGATGGCTAGCGGGCCATCCGACGCTGACTACCACTGGACTGAAGTGATGATGCGCGATGCAGGAAAGCAATTCGACGGCATCGGGCTGCACTACTACACACGACCCGGAACCTGGGCCAAGAAGGGCCCTGCTTATGGCTTTGACGAAGCAGCCTGGGCGAAAACTCTGGCCGCAAGTCTGAAGCTCGACGAGTTCATCGTCCGGCACAAAGCGATCATGGACAAGTACGATCCGAACAAGCGAGTCTGGCTGGGCGTGGATGAATGGGGTTCCTGGTACGACCCTGAGCCCGGCACCAACCGTGGTTTTCTGCAACAGCAGAACACCCTGCAGGACGCCTTGATTGCCGCCCTCAACATCAACCTCTTCGTCAAACACGGCGACCGCGTCAAGATGGCCAACATTGCCCAGATGGTAAATG
>JAPKYY010000097.1 GCA_026394095.1 Acidobacteriota bacterium
AAACACTTTCACAACACGACGATCTAAACATCTGAACCGGACCAGATAACGACCACCGAGCCGCTGCCGTTTTTCTTCTCCAACTGTTGGGCAATGAGGGCGAGTGGGGAGAGGGTGCGGGTGGCCATGCCACTTTAGTGCGGATCTTTTCGAAATCGTCTCAAGAATCCTCGGGTGTGGCCGAAAAGATTGGAGAAGAAGAGGCGGATTACCAGCTATGGGCTTATCACCATTAACCTTTACCGGCATCAGTCAGTACTCGCAGGATTTTCAGACGATTCTGCAGCGCGTGACTACGATTGCTTCGTTCCCGTTGAACCAGCTTAAGAATGAACAAGCCGATATTGGGACGAAGCGGCAGCTGACCTCAGAGTTGAGCAACAGTGTGAAGTTGCTGGGAGACAAGATCAAGACGCTGCGGGATGTGGCGGGGAATCGTGCAGTTTCGGCAACTTCTTCGAATACTTCGAAGCTGACGATCGATTCGGTGAATACCGATACGCTGACCACCTACAACATAACGGATGTGAGTTCGACTGCGAAGGCGGCTTCTGAGACCTCGTCGGCTTCTTATGCCGATTCGACTGCCACCCAGGTTTCAACCACGGGGAATGTGAGGCTGACTGTGGGTAGCTCTACCTACAACATCAGTCTGGCTGGTGGCAAGAATAACCTGGTGGGTTTGCGCGACAAGATCAATACGCTGGGGGCTGGGGTTACGGCGACGATTTTGACCGTTGACGGGACAACAAATTATCTGAGTGTGACGGCGAACACGGCCGGAGCCAAAACGCTGAGCCTGAAGGACGATCCGGATGGGGCGAATACGAATCTGCTGACGAGCACCAATCAGGGGAGTAATCTGAATTTCAAGTTGAATGGGGTACCGGTGAGCCGGACCTCCAATCAGGTGAACGACCTGATTCCGGGTGTGACCTTCAGCCTGAAATCGACAACGGCTGCCGACGAGACGCTGTCGATTGGATTGTCGAGTGATCGCTCGAAGCTGTCTGGTGCGATCAGCGGCTTTATCGATGCCTACAATGCGGTGCAGGACAAAGTAGGTGCACAGGTTGGAAAATCAGCAGGCTTGCTGAGCGGTGATTATCTGGTGCGCGAGGCGCAGGACATCCTGCGCAAGACCTCAAGCTTTAGCATCGCCGAAGGCTCGGTGAAGAACTATTCTGACATCGGCATTACCTTTGCGGCGAATGGTGCGGTGAGCTTTGACTTTACGCAATTCAATAGCTTGAATGAGACGAAGCTTCGCGACAGTTTTGCCTTCTTCAAGGACACGACTGGCCTGGGGAGTTTGGCTGAGGCGACCGATGGCTTTAGCGAAGATGTAACTGGCCTGGCGCAGATTCAGGTTGCTCAATACGACAAGACTGATGACCGACTGAATCAACAGATATCGAAACTCGAAGAGAGAATCAATCTGATCCGCGAGTCTTATCTGCAGAAGCTGCAAGCGGCTGATTCTTTGCTTGGGCGCTTTGATACGCAGAAGAACATTATCGGGGCATCGGTGGATAGCTTGAATCTGGTGCTTTACGGAAAGCGGGACGGGTAATTGCCGGTTGCCAAGCGGATTGAGGCGGCACTGGAAGAGATCGCCGCATTGGACCATGAGTGCATGGCAGGGGTTCCCGTGCAGCGTTGGGATGCGCAAACACTAGCCAGGCGGGAAGCTCTGGTGGGAGAAGTTGGAGAATTGTGCCAGGCTGAGCCGCTGGTTGCAGCCGGGAGCTACGCGGGCTTTGTTGCGATGCTCGAGCGGACCGAGAGGATTGAGGAGCAATTGCGGGAAGAGCGCAGTACGATTGCGCAGGCACTGATTGAAGCTGAGACAAGCTTGAGGCAACTGGGTGCGTTTGGGGAGCGTGTCAGTGCTGATGCGACGCTGTTAAACCGGCTTGCTTAAGCTAAACCGGCTGGCTTGAGCTAGATTGACTGGCTTGCAGTAGATCGCCTGGCTTGCAGTAGATCGCCTGGCTTGCGGCTAAAAACAAACCCGCGGCAGAAGAGCATCATTGCTGAGTTTCTGCCGCGGATTCGCCCCTCCTATGCTCGAAAGGTTTGAGTTCGATTGCTTAGTCCAGTTCGAGTAGAGCTTTTCTGACTTCCTTCATTACGGTTCCCCAGTCGCCGGCAATCTGCTGGCGGAAGAGACGCATGGACGGGTACCAGGGAGAATCTTCGCGGTGGAGGAGCCAGCGCCAGTCTGGTGCGTAGGGCAAGAGGGTCCAGACGGGTTTGCCCAGTGCGCCGGCCAGGTGTGCGACGGCGGTATCGACTGAGACGACAAGATCGAGGCAGTGGATTGCAGCTGCGGTTTCTGCGAAGTCAACCAGCAGAGGGGAGAGATCGAGCAGACTTCCTGGCATCAAGGAACGGCTGATGCCTTTTTGCAAACCGAGAAATTGAAAGCCGGGCAGATCGAGTACTGGCGCGAGAGCGCCGAGGGGGATAGAGCGATTGCGGTCGTTGCGGTGGTTGGGATTGCCCTGCCATACGAGGCCCACGCGGCGGCCTTGCTGGGGGAGCTCGGCAAAGACCTTTTGCCATGCGGCAGATCTTTTGGCCTCAACCAGCAGGTAAGGAACCTGATTGGGAATCGTTTCGAGCCGGGTTCGGAAAGCCGATGGCAGGCTGGGGAAGGGTATCTGCCAGTCGACGGGTTCGAGATCGTCGAGTTGGCTGACACAACGCTCAAGGCCCGGGATCGTAGCAAAGAGAGGCTGGATCGCCGGCTGGCAGAAGATGTGTACCTTCATGCCGGCATCAAGGAGCAGGCGGACGTAGCGCGAGAAGTGGATCGAGTCGCCGAAGCCTTGTTCTGAGTGGACGAGGATGTTTTCGCCGGGGCGGATTTTGCCGTCCCAGCGGGGGATTTTCCAATCCCATTGTTCGAGGTCGCGTTGGGCGAGGCGGTGTTCATAGCCGGCCCAGCCTCGGGCGTAGTCTCCCATCAACAGTGAAGCAAGGCCGAGATTCATGGGGGCTTCGCGGTGGGAGGCATGGATGGCGAGTGTCTCGTGATATTCGTTTTGAGCTTCAGCCAGGCGATTCAGCTTGAGGTAGCAGTTACCGAGATTGTTGTGTGCTTCGCTGAAGCCTGGATCGAGAGCAACAAGGCGTTCATTGATCGTGACGGCTTCCTGGAGGCGCTCTTCTTCCTGAAGCAGGACGGCAAAATTATAGAGGGCGTCGCGGTAGTCTGGCTTGACCAGCAGCGCGCGGCGGTAAGAAGCTTCGGCAGCAGCCAGGTTGCCGGCGGCGACTTCGAGCAAGGCGAGGTTATTCCAGGCCTCGGCATAGGTAGGGCTGATGGCTACAGTTTGTTCGTAGGCGCGGCGGGCTTCGTCGGGGCGCTTTTGCAGGGCGCGGGTTACGCCAAGATTGAACCAGGCCTCGGCATGGCGGGGAGCCTGAGCGAGGAGGAGTTCATAGTTTTTGGCGGCGTGATCGTTTTCACCCTGAAGGTGGAGGAGGTTGGCGTAAGCCCAACGGAGATCGGCGCTGGATGGCTCGCCGACCAGGGCCTGGCCGATGCAGGCTGAGGCGCTACGGTAATCACCGAGGCGGGCAAAAGCTTCGCCGAGGTGGGCACAGTAGCGGGGGACGGGGCCATCGATCTGGATCGCTTTGGTGATCAGGTCAATCGCCTCTCCGGCCGACTGATGATCGAGTGCGATGAGGCCGAGGGCATCGTAGGCGGCTGCATCTTTGGGGTTGCGTTCGAGACGTTTGAGGAGGAGTTCTCCCTGGTTCTCGATTTGGCTTTCAAGCAGAGTTGTGGTCATCGTTGGGTTCTCCTGTTTTCGAAAGACGAAAAGCCCCGAACGGCCAGACCAGAAGGACTGGCCGCCGGGACTTCGATCGACTTCAATTGGTTAGTTGGTTAAGAACTAACCCCGGAGGAGACTGAGGACCTGCTGGGGAGCCGAGTTGGCCTGAGCGAGGGCGGCGATACCGGCCTGCAACTGGATCTGGGCTTTGGACAGGTTGGCCGCTTCCTGGGCAAGATCCGCATCACGGATCCGGCTTTCGCTGGCGGCGAGGTTGGTGAGCTGGCTTTGTGCGAGGTTGACGGCGAAGCTGAGCTGATTCTGACCGCGACCGACGACGGCTTGGGCATCGCCCAGGGAGCTGACGGCGTTGGAAAGAGCAGTTACAGCGGCTTCGGCAGCGGCCTGGGTGTCGATGGTGGCGTTGGCGCCGGTACCGACGACAGCCGACTTATCGATACCACCGGTGGGCTGAGCCAAACCAGTGCCACCGGCAGTTGCGCCGATACCGACTTCAAAGCCCTTAACGGTGCTGAGGAAGCGGACGGCTTCTGCGCCACCGGTGTTTTCCTTGACCGCAAAGATGCGCTTGAGGGTGTCGTTATTGGACTGTTGCAACTGATCGTTGATGGCCTTGACGGCATCGTCGATAGTACGGCCCGAGCGACCGGTTGCGTCATTGCGCAGGGTGACACTCAAGCTTTGCTTGGCTCCGGTGGGATCGCTGGCGGTGATGCTGACCTGTTGGTCGTCGCCACCGTAGGCGATACCGGAGAAGGTGATGGACTTGCTGGAATCAGCGCCGCCGGCGTTGACCGTCGCGCTGGTGGCCGAAGCTCCCTGCGTGGTGGTACCAGTGAAGGTGGAGCCTTCTTTGCCAAAGCCGAAGTCGGTATCACCGTAGGTGCTGAGGCGGAAGAAAGTGTTGTTGTTGGAGGCAATTGTCAGCTTGTTGGAAGTGAAACTTGCCTGCAGGCCGGCGTTGCGCAGTTCTGTATCGCCAGCGATGGCGGTATTAATCTGGTTGGCGACGTCTGCCTGAATGGCGGCCGTTGAGTTGCCCTGACCCGTCTGACCAATCGAGAGACCGAGAGCGGTGGCCGCGTTGGTGGCACCAGCCTGGATTACGACCGAGGATGCACTTCCGGTTGAGGAGGAGCGGATACGGAGCGCGGCAGAGGCACCGTTGCCGACCACGTCAGCCACGCCGCCGGTGAGCGAACCGTTGATGGTGGTTGCGATCTGCTGCAGAGTGTTACCGGTGGTGAGGGTGATGGCCTGGGTTGCCGAACCGTCGATGGAGAGACGGAGCGTTACGTTGGCGCCAAGAGTGATTGCACCGATGCCCTGAGCCGAGCCGCTTACCTGGCCCACATCAGACAAGGCAGTGACGTTGATGGCATTACCTGAACTGGCACCGCCATTGAGCGAAATCTGGAAGGTGCCGCTTCGAGTTGTGTTTTCTTGCGAGAAAGCACCTGTGTAATTGGAAGCCGCTGTCGTGGTGGAGTAGTCGAATGCGTTGCTTGCGTCGGCCTGGAATGCACCGAAGCCCAGCTTGTTCTGCGTGTCACCGGTAACGGCGACCTGGAAGGTTTCGCCGCTGGCATTCTGGAAGACCAGATTGTTGCCGGCGCTGGAGGAGCTCAGGGTAATCCCGGCTGCCTGGAGCGAGCTGTTGTTGGCGACGCGGCTGGCGAGATCGGTAAGAACACTGTCAACTGTGGTGGAGCCAGCAGTAGTGGTGTTCAGTTCGATGTCAACCGGGCTGGTGAGGCCGCCACCCTGAACACGAACCTTGATGCTGTCAGCGGTCAGGAAAGTATTGGTGTTGGAAGCCGTACCGGCCGTAAAGCCAAGTGTCGTGTAGGCGTTGTTGGTGGAAGAGTTAACTGCCACAGTGTCGCCTGCATTGTTGGCCGTAAGGACGATCTGGTCATTAAAGACACTGGCCGTCAGCTTGTTGGCAAGTGCACCAGCAGCAATTTTGGTGTTGATGTCGGCAGCAATCTGCTTCTTGGTAAAGCCTGTGCCGGCATCGAGAGTGATCGCCTGATTGGTACCGCCGACGGTGAAGTTGAGCGTATCGTTCGAACCAGCGGTGATGGTAGCGGTAGCTGCAAAGTCAGTACCTACATAGTTGGCTCCGCCAGCAACTGCACGAGCACCTTGAACGCGGGTGCGAACATCGGCGCCAGTTGATGCATCTGCCGCAGTGGCGGCCGTTGAGCTCAGGCCAAGGTTGGTGGAGAGAGCTGTGGTTGTGATTTCGACCTTCGAGGCAGCAGAGTTGCCCTTGGACTTGATGACAACCTGGTTGCCTTCGAGCGAAGCAACTGCCTTGTCGGAGAATGTGGTCTGAGCATTGAGCTGGGCCACGATTGAACCCTTGGAGGTGGAACCATTTGTACCGTTGTCTGTGACCGTGACGCTGAATGCAGCACCACCGTCAATGGCAAGGGTTAGCGTATCGGCACCGGCAGGCTCTGTATTGACACTGACAGCAGTGTCAGAACCCTTCAGGCTGGCATTGCGTTCAAACTTGCCAAGCAGTGCGTTCGCAGTGCGATCGCCACCTTCGACCTGGAAGGCCGTGGTGGGCGAGCTGAAGGCGATCTGCTGACGGCCGGCAGAATCGGTAACAACCGAAGCCTTGATGTTGGCGCTCTTGAGGGCAGTAGCGGACTGAGTACCGGCGCCAGCCGCTGCGTCGATGGCTGCATTGATGCGGCCCACCAGCTCAGAGGTGCTGCCGACAGCATTGGTGTTGACGTTGACATTAACGCCCTGACCAGAGAATCCGGGACCACGCAAAGTAAACTGCGCCGTGTTCGATGCAGTCTGTGAATTGACGTTGGTTGTGTTGGCGAGAACCTGAGCGAGGCTCGTGGTGGCAGAACCCGTGCCGAGGTCGGTTGCGTCAGTGCCCTTGGCCTGAACACCTTTGAGACCGAGGCTCTGGGAATCGACAGTGGACTTGCTCAAATCGACAGAAGCAGAACCGTTTGAGATGGCCGAGACGCCATTGGAGGTTTTGCCGCCGCCGATAAACACAGAGAGCGAACGCGCAAAATCACCACCCGTGTTCAAGCCGATGGCTTGAGCCTGGCGGTCGACTTCCTGGAGGACGCTTGAAAATTCGCTGTTCAGCACCGCGCGGGAACCGGTGAAGGTACCAGAGGCGGACTGCGTCGCAAGTGTACGAGCACGATCGAGAAGCTTCGAGATGTTGTTGATGCCGCCATCGACAATCTGAAGCTGGCTCAGACCGTCGTTTGCGTTTCGGATACCTTGATTGAGAACCGCCTGATCACTGCGCAGGCCGTTGGCGATTGCCAAACCCGCGGCGTCATCGCCCGAGTTCACAATACGCAAACCGCTGGTGACGCGATTGATCGTCTTGCCCTGAAAATCGCTGCTGTTGTTGATGTAGCTCTGCGCCTGTAGGGACGCAATGTTGGTGTTTGATGAAAATGCCATGATTCACTCCTTTGTGTTTAACCGTTCGGAAATCCTCTCCAAACGAGTGGCCTTGCACCACCTCGGCATCGTTGCTGATAAGAGCCATATCGGGACAGGCAGTTCCAACTTGAAACAGAAATTTGCCTTAGTGGCAGTTGCTTAATCCTGTTTCGGCGTGGGGGTAGACAAGCGCAACCGCTTGGAAGCCTCTTCGAGCGTCTTTGCTTCTACCTCATGAGCAGAGTCGAGATTGGAAGCTCTGG
>JAPKYY010000175.1 GCA_026394095.1 Acidobacteriota bacterium
AGCATCATCATCAGCATCATCGTCAGCCACGTCAACAACAGAAGAAGCAAAATCAACAACATCAGAGAATGCAGGTCTTTCGGCGCTGATTGACACCATTTTCACTGCCATTCTCACTGTCAAGGTTTGTTTGTGTGTGAACTTGATGATGGTGAAAATCTTCCTTCATTTTCTTGATTTTCATCATGCAAGCCAACTGTTATATGAAACTCAACTAATGATGAGAAGTTTCGTTGCTTGCCAACACCAGATAAACTAGAGCAGGTCCCCTAGTGTGGCCGGGGGACCGGTATAAGGTTTCTAGCAGTATCAGTCGATTGTGCTCTGGAAGGTGCTAAATCAGGTAGCAGGATTGTTTGAACCCTATCACTCCACGCAAAGTCTTGAATCCGATGATCGATGCTCGGGCTTCAAAGATCGAAGACCCGGTCGCGAAACTGCGTTTTTTGAAGAACACCGAGAAGCGCGTTGGGCAAGTGGAAACGGTGCTGGGGCGGCCGCAATACTGGTGGCTGCGCAATAAGAAGTTCTGGCTGGCTTTGGGTTGCTTGTTGATGATTCCTACACTTTCACTTTTTCGAAGTAGTGCACCGCCCATCCCTGCTTCGAATGGGATGCTAAGCCCTGTTGCCGGCAGGGGGCCGCAGCCTTTTCGTGAAGCTCCGCTGGAGAAGGTCTGGCTGATCGATTCCAAAAACGGTGTGGAGACGTGGTCGAGTGGATTGCATATTGAAACGCGCTACAGCACAACAAACCGGCCGCGCGAGTATTTTGCCTGGAACCGGAATCAGCCCACTTCGAGCCTGGTGCAGCTAGCCGACAAGCAGGCGGCTGGGATCGTTTTTCATACCACCGAGAGCACGCTCGAAGAACTGGAAGAACAGAAGATGCGCCGGCTCAAGCTGCTTGGGGAATCTTTGCTGCAGTATGTTTCCAAAGAGAAGGCCTATCACTACGTGATTGACCGCTTTGGCCGGGTCTTTCGGATTGTGAAAGAAACCGATGCAGCCAATCATGCCGGCAAGTCCACCTGGGCCGACGACAAGTGGGCCTATATTGGTTTGAATGATTCCTTTCTGGCCGTTTCCTTTGAGACGCAAACACGCCCAGGCGATGAAGCACCCATCATTTCTCAGGCTCAGATCGATTCCGGGAGAACGCTAACTCGCATGTTGCGTTCGAGATACAACATTCCTGCGTTGAACTGCGTAACACACGCACAGGTCTCGATCAACCCGAGCAACTTCCAGATCGGCTACCACACCGACTGGGCTGGCAACTTCCCGTTTGAGGCGATGGGGCTTCCGGATAACTATTCCCAACCCCTTGCAAGTCTCAACCTTTTTGGCTTTAATTACGACGGTACTTTTTTTGCAGCCACCGGGGCGCGCATGTGGAAGGGCGTCGTCAGCAGTGAAGACCTGCTTCGAGAGCAGGCACGAGAGAATTCTATTTCTGTTGCGCAACTACGTACCCAATTGCGCAACCAATACCGCCGCCTGAGTGCTTTGTTGCCAGAGAACAACAAGTCCAGCGGTGGCAACTCAAATTCCAATTCGAGCACAGCTCAAGAGGTGAATCCATGAAACACAGCAACCACACTCCTGCCATCGGGCTGGACGTCGGCACAAGCCGAATCGTAACCGCCAGCAAGGCAAATGATGATTTCCAATACAAGAGCCAGCTCAATGCATTTGTAGAGGTGCCCTGGTCTAAGATGACCGAGGCTTCACTGAAGCGTGAAGGCGTGCCATACGTCGTTTCGGGTGAAAACACGGGCAAGTTGATCATCGTGCCTGGCAACGAGAGTTCGCGATTTGCGGATCTGCTGCAGACAGAATCACGGCGCCCGATGAATCGTGGTGTCTTGAACCCGAGCGAGCCGCAGAACGCGGCCATGCTGAAGCAGCTGATTGAGAATCTGACTGAAGGAGAGCGCCGCCAGGGCTTGCCGGTCTACTACAGCGTGCCAGCTGCACCTCTTGGGGCTGAAGAGAATCTCACCTATCACGATGCCTCGATTGCGCAGATTCTGCGCGAGCTGGATTGCGAGCCCACCCCGATCAATGAAGGGCTGGCGGTTGTGTTTTCAGAACTGGAAGAAACCAACTACTCGGGAATTGGTATCAGCTTTGGTGGTGGCCTGGTAAATGTTTGCCTCAGCTATCTGGCTGTTCCGGTACTGAGCTTCAGCGTTGGCAAGGGCGGCGATTACATCGACAGCTCGGCAGCAACGATCACAGGTGAACTGACAACCCGCATTCGCCTCGCCAAGGAAGAATCCTTCCAGATCAACGGCCACTATGCCGACAAGTTGCACCAGGTGCTCAATGTGTATTACGACGAAGTGATTCGCGCCACGGTGAACGGCTTGAAGGAAGCATTTGCCAACTCTCGGAATATTCCGAAGATGGGCAAGCCGATTCCGATGGTTCTCTCCGGCGGTACTGCGATGCCGAAGGGCTTCCGTGATCGCTTTGAGAAGCTGCTCAAGGAATCTGAGTTCCCGCTGCCGTTGAGCGAGGTGCGGATGGCAGAAACTCCGCTGAACTCAACCGCCAAGGGTGCCCTCGTGGCAGCGCTGGCCGAACTCTAAGCAGGCTTTTGCAAACCCAAACCCCTCCTGGCCCAATACGGTCAGGAGGGGTTCTTTATTGGGGATAAGTGAAACTTAGGCGAGCACTTCTTTGACAACGCGCCCGAAGACATCGGTCAGCCGGAAATCGCGTCCGGTGTAGCGGTAGGTGAGTCTCTCATGATCAAGGCCCAGCAGGTACAGCATTGTGGCGTGCAGGTCATGAATATGCACTTTGCCGCTAACTGCGTCCCAACCAAACTCATCGGTCTCGCCGTGCGAGATTCCCGGCTTTACGCCGCCACCAGCCATAAACATCGTGAATCCGCGCGGGTTGTGTTCCCGGCCTCGTTCTTCGATCGGAGCTTTGCCTTGAGAGAGGTCCTGGTCAAAGGGGGTACGTCCGAATTCTCCGCCCCAGAGAACCAGCGTGTCGTCGAGCAAACCCCGGCGCTTGAGATCGGTGATCAAGCCTGCAATCGGTTTGTCCACTGCACGGCATCGCACAGGCAGGCCTTGACGCAATTTCGCATGATGATCCCAGCCCCCATCGGTGATCTGAACAAAGCGTACGCCTGCTTCAGCCATCCGGCGGGCCATCAGGCATTGGCGGCCGAAGTCGTCGGTTTCTTTTTCTCCGATGCCATAGAGTGACCGGGTTTCATCAGATTCACTGGCGATGTCGAGAACGCGCGGTGCCTCCATCTGCATACGAAAAGCGAGTTCGAAAGAAGCAGCGCGCCCTTCCAGTTCTGAATCTGGGCCACTGGCAGCAAGGTGACTCTGGTTGACCTGCGCGAGGAAATCCAGTTGCTTGCGCTGTTCTGACGTCGTGATGCCCGCGTCACTCAAGTAGTCGATCCTGGCATTCCTTGCTTCGCCGGATTTGCCGATCGGAGTGCCCTGATAGATGGCGGGAAGGAAGGCGCTGCCAAAGAGTTGCGGGCTGCCACCGTCTCCGCCGAGAACGGGACAAATCGTTACAAAGCCTGGGAGGTTTTGATTCTCCGGGCGCTTCGTAGTTCTGCGGGAGTTTGAATGAGAGCGGTTGACCGTTGCGTTTTTCAAGTTCGGGCTTGTATTCGAACATGTCCATCTGCGAAGGCCCGCCCTGCATAAAGAGAAAGATGACGCGTTTGGCGCGCGGCTTGTGATGAGGGACGCGAAGCGCCAATGACTCAGAGGCCAGCATGGAATTCATCGCCAGCATGCCGAAGCCGCATCCAGCCTTGCGCAGAAAATCACGCCTTGAGTTTGCCACCAGTGAATGAAGATGTTGCATGGTCAGCTCCGGTAGAGGAATTCGTTTGAGATCAGCAATGAATGGCAGAGGCGCTTCCATGCCTCAAGCCGGGCTTCCACCGGGCCACCGGCGGAGTTGCGTTCTGCAAAGGCAGTGGCAAAGGCCAGCAGACGTTCCACTTCTCCATTCCTGACTTCGCGCGCATAGACCTTTCGCACCAGAAGCTCGATCTTTTCTTTGTCACTGCTGGAGCTGGACAGCAGTAGCTTTGCCAGCGCAGCAGCCTGCTCCTGGACGAAAGGCGCGTTCAGGAGATAGAGCGCCTGGGTCGGGATGGTCGTAGCCTGTCTGGCACCAGTGATCTGGTTGGTGTCAGGGAAGTTGAAGAGATTGAGCAAATCCAGTTCCGAAAGTTGACTCTTGCGCAAGACTGGCAGGTAGACGGAGCGTCTGAACCTCGTGGAAGGATCAAGGGTGGCCTCTTCATTCAAGAATTCCGGCTCAGCCAGATTTACATTCCCCTTCACTTGTAGTGGCAATGATGGCCCCCCAGCAGTGGAATCGAGGTTGCCTGAGATCGCGAGAATCGAATCGCGAATGGTCTCTGCTTCAAGACGCCTGCGGCTCATGCGCCAGAGCAGGCGGTTTTCGGGATCAGTCTCAATTGCCTTCTTGTCAGAATCCCCCGAGAGGCGGTAGGCACGGCTCAGAACGATGCGACGAATCAGCTTCTTCACTGACCATTCGTTTTCAACAAAGTCGTTTGCAAGGAAGTCGAGGAGTTCCGGGTGGCTGGGTGCTGCAGCTCGCGTGCCCATGTTGTCTATATTGGGGACAATCCCGGTACCGAAGAGATGATGCCAGATACGATTCACCATCACCCGGGCAGTCAACGGGTTCTCTTTGCTTCCGATCCAGAGGGCCAATTCTTTTCTGCCACTGGTGAAGTCAGCAATATCGAGCTTGCCTC
This sequence comes from Acidobacteriota bacterium, assembly GCA_026394095.1. GTDB lineage: Bacteria > Acidobacteriota > Terriglobia > Bryobacterales > Bryobacteraceae > Bryobacter. The sequence continues at coordinate 4,789 of JAPKYY010000175.1, forward strand.
CATTGCCGCCAATGGAGACGGCGCTGCGTGGCGTCTCCGGGCCAAGTTGATGAGCGTTACCGCGAATGTTGATGCGGCAGTCCGCGGTCATATCGCTGTCTTGCACGGCATGAGCCGTCGCCGGGACAGGTGGAAGGTATTCGAGAAGCTTGACCGCCTGATTGGCTTGAGCGATCTCCTTATCGAGCGCCTTGGCTTCGTCAGAATCCTTGGTCATCGGCTTGCGCTTTTCTCGCAAAGCGGCGAGCGTGTCGCGGGCAAGGCTAAGCTTCTTCCAATAGTCGCGAGTTTCTTCTGCCCGTTGTGAGAGTTCTTCGGGCAGTTCGGGAAGTACAACCGAATTGACATTACTGAATACGCTCAATTGCAGGCGTCCAGACAGTGTCCGGGTACTGGCGAGAATGCCAGCCATACCGTAGTAATCCTTAAGCGTGATTGGGTCGAATTTGTGATCGTGACAACGGGAGCAGCCCATGGTCAGCCCCAGGAAAGACCGGCCGATCATGTCAACCTGCAGGTCAACGACATCCATCTTGAGTTGTTCTTTGTCCGCATTCACCAGAGGCCAGGGGCCGAGGGCGAGAAATCCGGTGGCAATCAGATTGGCCCGGCGCTCTTCGGGTCGTGTCCAGGTGAGCTGATCGCCGGCAAGCTGTTCGAGGATAAAGCGGGGGTAAGGGATGTCACGGTTGAATGCGTCGATCACATAATCCCGGTAGCGCCAGGCGTGGCGTGCGGGTACGCGACGGCCAATTTCGATGTTGTCTGCATAGTAGGTCTGATCGAGCCAGTGTCGGCCCCAACGCTGGCCGAAGGCGGCAGAGGCAAGCAGGCGATCCACAACCTTCTGATAGGAGCCGTCGTGCAAAAAGTCTTGCTGTTCTGCCGGGCTGGGGGGCAGCCCTGTCAGGTCAAGAGAGACCCTGCGAAGCCACACCTCTTTCGGAGCATCAGCCACAGGCCGCAAACCTTTCGATTCGAGCCTGGCAAGCAGGAATCGATCCAGATCATCGAGAGGCCATCCGGCATTCTGCACCTGAGGGGGAAGAGCTTTGGCTACAGGCTGCCAGGCCCAATGACTGGTTGCTGTGGTCTTGGTCTTTATGCTTGAAGAGCTATTGTCTTCTGGCCAAAACGCGCCGTCCAGAATCCACGTGCGAAAGTCTGCCAGGACTTCGGCAGAAAGCTTGCCGGTGGGCGGCATCTTGTTTTGACCCGTGTAGAGCAAAGCCTGATAGAGACGGCTTTCTTCAGGCTTACCGGCTATGATGATGGGTCCAGCATCAGAACCTTTCGCAACAGCGGCTTTGGAAT
>JAPKYY010000009.1 GCA_026394095.1 Acidobacteriota bacterium
TGTCTCCCGCACCTTTGATGCCGCAAAGCTGGTGGTTCGTCAGGGGCCCAATCAGCTTGATCTCTTCAGCGCGTCGGTGGTTAGAATCCAGCCCCGTGGGCTTTCACACCACACGCAGGGCAACAATCTTCATGGTGCCTACTTCTTCTGGCGCAACCTGCTGCCTGGGGCATCTTTTGAACCCTACTTTTGCTGGCGGCTCAGCCGGGCGGCAAGCGGTCGCACGGATCGCCGGGTGATCGGGCTGCGCTGGCTTGGGCCACTGCCGGCGCGTCTGGATTATTCTACTGAATTTGTTCAGCAATTCGGCTATACCGGACCGAGCGACATCCGGGCCTTCGCCTCACATCTGGTCTTGCGATACAGCTTCGAGCGAGGCAAGAAGTGGAAGCCTCACTGGCTGGGGGAATACAACTACGCCTCTGGCGACAAGAATCCCAACGACCGTCTGAACACGACCTTCGACCAGATCTATCCTACGCCGCACAACAAAACCGGGCTGGCAGATCAGATCGGGTGGGTGAATCTGCATAATGTCTCTACGACTTTTGACTTCACGCCGTGGCCAAAATTTGTGGTCCGCGCGGGGCTGCACGACTGGCGCCTTGTGCGCGCCAACGATGCGCTCTATCTTGTTAACGGCAGCCTTGTCTATCGTGACCCCACTGGCCGCAGCGGGACACACATTGGCCAGGAGGCGGACATTCTTGGCACCTATACGAATGGACCGCACACTGTAAGTTTTGGCTACGGCAAGATTTTTCCTGGCCCGTTTCTCAAAAACGTAAGCCCGGCCAGCCAACTGCACTACGTTTATCTCAATGTTGGGTATCGGTTTTAAGCCACTTCTGCAGGTCTGGGAAAAGCAAGGCCTTGACGTCGGGTAGATCGAGATCCTTAGGCTCGATCAGGCGGGCGGGCAGATCCATCCTTGCGGCAACGGGCGAGCCTTTTCGCTTTTCGCCTATCGCCTTTACGCTTTCATAGCCCATCTTGAAGGGGTCTTGTACCACTAGAGAGTCAATCCAACCCTCTTTCAAGTCTGCAATCAACTGCTCACTGGCATCAATGCCCACCAGCTTCACCTTGCGATTGTTACGACCCTTCAAGGCCTGTACCGCGCCGGCCAGACTCGACTCGTTGTCGGCGAAGATGCCGGTCAAGTCTGCATTGGCTGAGAGCGCATTCTCGGTCACAGACATCGATTTGGCACGGCTCGCCATCCCAAACTGCACATCCATCACTACAATCCCGGGGAAGCTCTTCTTCATTTCCTCGAGAAAGCCCTCCTCCCGCTCCATCGTCGAGGCACTGCCTGGCATAAAGCCGACTACTAGCACCTTCCCCTTTCCACCGAGGACCTGACCCAGTCGCCGCGCTGCCATTCTGCCGCCTTCGCGGTTATCGGTTGCTACATAAGTGATCCGCTGGTTGGTATCGACATCGCTATCGTAGACAGCTACGGGCACGCCCTGGGCAGTGGCGCGCTCGATTACCGACACCAGCGCTTTGCGATCTACCGGGGCAATTGCGATGCCGGCCAGTTTTCGCGTCACCATCGATTGCGCAATATCGATCTGGCGCGGGGCGTCGATTTCGAGTGCTGGCGCATTCCACTCGATTTCAAAGCCATACTCGCGGCCAGCCTGCACTGCACCTGCGTGTACGGTTTGCCAGAACTGATGGCTCGCGCCTTTCGGAATTACACCTACAACAGGAAGCCCCGCCTTCTGGCAGGAAGCAAGGCAAAGGATCGCCATCAAAGAAAAGAGGATACGCATGCTAGCCTCATCATATGCCGCTTGTTGCAGTGGCCCGGCTGGAGGATCTCTCACCCGGGACAAGCGTTGAAGCGATCGTTGGTGTTGAAACCTATGTCGTCTGCAACCATCAAGGAACCATACACGCCCTCGAAGGCATCTGTCCGCATCGCAATGGCCCGATGGGGGCTGGGAATTTTGCTGACGGTATGCTGATTTGCCCTTATCACGGGTGGGAATTCGATTGCGTTACCGGCGAATACGATATGAACCCCAGAGTGAAACTCAAGAAGTTCCCGGTCGAGATCGAAGCCGGTACCATTTACATCCAGATCGAAAACCTTGCCTGAACTGCCTGAAGTAGAAACCGTCGTCCGTGGCCTGCGCGCCGTTCTTCCCGGCCGCAGTGTAGTTGCCGTTGTTGGTGTTGCTCCGGAAATCAGCGTAGGCAAACGCATTCTCGGCGTACGCCGCTACGGCAAGTTCATCGTGCTTGATTTCGAAGATGGGATGCTGTTTGTGCACCTCGGCATGACTGGGCAGCTGATGCTCTCCAGCGAGCAAAGCAAATTTACCCGGGGGCAGTTTTTCCTCGATGAAGGCGTGCTGCGCTACGACGATATCCGCAAGTTTGGCAAGGTCTTCTGGGCTACCACATACCCCAAACGCGGCCCGGACCCTCTTGAGATCACCCCAAAGGAGTTCGTACAGCTCACACAGAGCAGGCGCACGCGAATCAAGGTGTTGCTGCTCGATCAGGGCTTTCTGCGAGGCATGGGCAACATCTATACGGACGAGGTGCTCTTCAGCGCCCGGATCCATCCGATGACGCCTGGCGACCAGCTTACGAAGCCCAAGCTGCTTCTGCTGCACCAGGCAATCCAGGACGTACTCGCTGCTGCCATCGATGCCGGTGGGTCTTCGATCTCAGACTACGTGAACGCCAAAGGCGAGAAGGGCAGCTTCCAGGATCAGCATCAGGTTTACGGCAAGCATGGCAAGCCCTGCCCGCGTTGTTCCACTACACTCGAACGAATGTTGGTAAGCCAACGCGGCACTACGTTCTGCCCGAAGTGCCAGAAGCTCTAGCGAAGTTGTTGTAGCAACTCGGTAACGGCACGCGCGATCTGCGAATCACCCGTTTCGCCGAGTGGCCGTTCCACTGCGACATCTACGGGCCGCGGATTCAACTCCATGTTTTGCCCGCGAGTATCGGTGATGGCCATTCGCGGCAGCCGCAAAGTTGATCCATCAAAGAGAGGCTGATTCCAGGTAAAGATGATCCAGCCGGCTGTCGGCTCGCCTACGGTCTTGCCCAGTTTCAGGAACTGATATCCCTCGGTGAAGTCTTCAGCGTCAGACAAGCTGTGCTGGTTGGTGAGCAGCACGGTGGGCAAGTCGAGAGCTCTCTGCCCGAGCATGGTGCGATTCGGCGATGCCATCGTATCGCCGCGCTCGCGCATCGAGAAATAACTCTTGCGGGCCAGTACGTCGATTGCGTAGACGTTTACAAAGCCTCCGTTGTTGTTGCGGACGTCAATGACAACGCCCTTGCTCTTGTGGGTTTCTTCATCGAGATCGAGGTAGAACTGGTGCAAAGACTCTTCGCTCATATCAGGGATATGCGCGTAAGAGAGCTTTCCGCCCGACAGCTTGCTTACCAGTGCGCGTGAGGCATCTACCCAGGCCTTGTAACGGAGCTGCTTCTCGGCCGCAATCGAGATCGGCTGCAGTGTGAAGGGCTTGCCGTCCAGCGTCAGCGTGGTCTTCTTGCCGCTACTAAATTCCAGAATCTCGTCGAGATTGGAATCTGCATTGAGAGCCTTACCATTGATCGCGGTAAGAGTCATTCCTGGTGTAACGCCTGCCAGAGCCGCTGGCCCCAGGGGCAGCACTGTGGTGATCTTGAAGCCTTCATAATCAAGCCCAAGCCGGCCTCCACCACCGGGTGCAGCGAGTGGAAGACTAAAGCCAAGGTGCGAAGCATTGAGCTCTCCAATCATCAGATTGAGGGTGCGACGTAGTTCT
>JAPKYY010000523.1 GCA_026394095.1 Acidobacteriota bacterium
CCGGACGAACTCATCCCCGGCACCCTCAACACCGGCCACACCCTCCCGGTAATCTTGCAAGCCTTCATCTACATGTCCGCAATCGAAGTCGACGTACTCACTCTCGTCCTATTGATACTCAGCTCGGTAGCCGGCGCATGGATCGGCGCGGGCTTCGTCTCCGGTCTGCCAAAGCGAACGGTCCAACTCTGCATGGGCGGCACCCTGCTGGTAGCGGTAGTAGCAATGCTAGCCCGCCAGCTCGACCTCTTCCCCGCCGGCGGCGACGCACTAGCCCTCAGCGGCTGGCGCCTTGCAACAGGCATGGCCGGCATCGCGACGATCAGCGCCGTCAGCACCCTCGGCATTGGCTTCTACGCTCCCTGCATGACCCTGGTCAGTTTGCTAGGCATGAACCCTGCCGCAGCCTTCCCAATAATGATGGGCTCCGGTGCCTTCCTCATGCCCGTGGCCAGCGCGAGATTCCTAATCGCCAAATCCTACTGGGCCCCCGTAGCCGCTGGCCTCGCGATTGGCGGTCTGGCCGCCGTCCCCCTCGCCGCCTTTGTCGTAAAGTCCCTCCCACTCACAACCTTGAGATGGCTAGTGATCATAGTGGTGCTCTACGCTGCCGTCTTGATGCTCAAGCCACCGCAAGCCCAGCCCGCGCACTAGTGTCGTTTTGAGGCAGTCTTATCCAGACACAATTCCTATCCGGCTTTGCAACCGGTTCTTGGCCACAGCCTCACAACTAACCTCAGATCGCCGCATCCCCAAATATTGCCCATACACGATTTGGTAGGTGCGCAGCTACTAGGCCAGTAAAGCCCGTCGCACTGCTTCTGGTTCGCGAGCGATGACGGTGAGAAATGCTCGTGCAGGGCCGCTCGGAACGCGGGCCCATGTTCCCTATGTCCCAATGTCCGTTTGCTCAAACCGAATAACTTGGCGAAGTCGGATTGTGAGAGGGAGATCTTCTCCCGAATCGCTTTAACGTCAATCTCAGAGGGAACATGGACCAAGCATCCATCCTCAATATCTCCCTTGGCGAATGCGAGCGCTTGTTTTGCACTCTCAATCATCCGTTGGCCTGCTGTTGGCTGCTGCTTCATTTCGACTTCTTTCGTTTCTCATAAGTGACTGAAATCGCGCCTGGTATTCCGGACCAAACCTTTCGAAAGGCCAAGGCCACTTCTGCTGCCTTGGGGATCCCTCTGCGTGAATACGTCATTCAAGCGGTTGAGGAAAAGCTATCTGGGGGCAACAAGAACCTGGCCAAACCTTGGTTGGAGCGCGCTGGTGAACTAGCCCATCTTCACGAAGAAACACAATACATTCAGAAGATTGTGGAAGAAGAGTTCGGGCAAATCGAAGCTGAGGACTGGATTTGATTCTCGAAACGAACGCGCTGTCAGCCAAGCTGGACAGCACGCTGCGAGCGGTTGAGGTTGTGTCAGATTCCAGAGAGCTTGCAATCTCTGTCATCGTTGCAGAGGAGTTTGCCCTTGGAATTGCGCAGTCTCGCTATCGCGAGGCATACCAAAAGTCGATCGCGCGAATGTTGGATCGTTGCCGCGTTCTCGATATCGGAATTGCTACGGCACGGCACTATGCCGCCATCCGGTTGGGACTCAAAGCTGCCTGTAGTCCCATTGCCGCCAACGACATCTGGATCGCAACTCTCTCCCGGCAATATGCAATACCCGTGATGAGCCGCGACTCCCATTTCGATTTTGTGGGCGGATTGAGACGTCGAACCTGGCAATAAACCACAGTATTGGCTTGGACGAAGGGGAGGCCCCCTGACCAAGTACTTCTTGATCTTTGTTCAGTTGGCTGCCAGCTTAAACCGAAGGTTGGGCGCTTCCGCACTCCCCTTAAGGGAAACTCTCCACCTAGGCCGTTTACCTTGAGTTATCCCAATGAACCTCCGCGTGTCATACGATAAAAACAGGTTTCCATATGGCAAGTCTGGATTGGTCACAATGTTCTGCCGTTGAAAGCATTCCCGGGAAGGTGAGCGGCGCGTGGGTTTTTCGAGGAACGCGTGTGCCAGTTTCGGCGATCTTTGAGAATCTGAAGTGTTCTTCGGTCGACGAGGTGCTTGAGAATTTTCACGTAACACGAGAGCAAGTGCAGGCTGTCCTAGATTTTGCAGCCAGGAGCGCAGTGCCGCCCGCAGAGCCGTCGCGCGCTGCATGAAGATCATCCTGGATGAGAGTGCGCCCCAAAAACTTCGCCTTCTCATTGATAGTCGGCATATCGTCATAACTACCTGGTTTCAGGGATGGTCAGGTCTCAAGAATGGGGCGTTACTAGCGGCGGCTGAGGAAGCTGGCTTTGACCTTTTCATCACAGCCGATCAAGAAATTAGTTACCAACAAAATCTTACCGGGCGTCGAATCGCTCTGCTGGTCTTGAGCACGAACAACTGGAGCGTCGTGAAAGAGCAAGTAAAGCGAATTGCCGACGCGATTGAAGCTGCCACTGTGGGAAGCTACGTTTTTGTCGATATCGGACACGGCCGTGGGTAGATTGGCTGCTAAGCAGGCCGTCTTGCGGGAACTGCCGGCCGCGCAACATCTTGGAGTCGTGTAACTACAAAATCATGCACTCATTTGATGCGGTTGCGACTGATCTGTTCAGGCTCTATGGGCCGAATGGTGAGGGGCTGACCGAACAAGATGTCAGCCGTTGGAGCGAATGGACTGCGCTAGACCGCGGCAAACTCTACGACCAAATTGCACTCTTTTTGGCATGTGGATTTCATATTGGTGAGCTGCCCTTTGATTTCTGCGACAGGATTGTCAACGACATCCATGACGTCATTATCAATGCAGACGAGTTTCGGCCAGAGATATACTGGGAAACCTACCTTGCTTTCGACGAGGGCGAGTATTATCACAACAACAACCGGGAGGAGAATCCGGTTGAGTTGTACACGAAACCACAGATAGCTCGCATCGTTGCCAAACACGGGAATTTTGATGGGTTCCTCAAGTAGCAATTTACTGAGCGGAAGTCTTGGAATCGGTCCACTCCCTTGTGCATACAGCCTAATAGCGGCATGAAAAAGCGCCGTACAGTATTGAAATAACTGCTCAAAGCCCTTTGTCTTGAAGGCAAAGCGTTTGGCCACGCCGGAAGGGGCGATTCAAACCTTGCCTTGGCTTCCGCTTTTTCTCGCTTTTGACGGCAGCCCTGGCACCCTCACTCCAGCCACATCTTTTCGACCATCGCAAAACCAGCGGGGTCAAAAGTTCTCAGTTGCGTCCGATTGAACGGATAGAAATCATTCTGCCCCCAATAAGCTTCAGAGATCTCAGCGAAGTACTCCGTTGGATTGGTTAGCGCGTAGGCTCGCTGCCTCCTCCCATTAACGTGAGCGACCGCCTCATAGCGCTTGTCCGCGAGCGCGAGATCGTAGGCCCAGCGAACAGCCACATGATCAAATCCCAACACGATGTCATGAAATGCATGGGACATTTCGTGCAGCACCATAAAGGGCTGATCCACCTGCCAATCGAGGAAATTGCGCAAGCTCCCGATCTCGATGCCACGGGCTTTATCGGGGTTGAATCCATTCTGGCGCAGCCACCCTTCGCTGGCATGGTAGGTCATGCACGCAACGCTTGGGTTGTTTTCTTCGATCCAGAAGGGAATCGTGGCCAGCTTGGCAGCCGCGCTCGGTGGCAGGAGCCTGTGGATTTTGGCGAGGTCCGCGTCAAGCTTCAGCAGCGCGCGCTTCAGCAGGACAGGATTCGCCACAGGACTCACGTAAACGGGATGCCCCTGAACCTGAGCCACGCCGAAATTCTGAGTGGGGTAGTGAACAAATCCAGCAGCGCCGGCAACTGGGCTCGCCGGGATGCATACCAGCAAAATCGCAAAGATCAGAAGCTTCAGCATGATCCATCAATCGAACTACGGGCCTCGAAAGTTTACCCGAACCTGCCAATCCGCCGCCCCTCTACCCGAATCCCCTACCGATCTGCTAAAATTAGGGTTTTGGTCGAGTCCCGCCCAATTTACCCTGAACACCCCAAACTACGATGTTCGATAGCTTAAGCGACAAGCTCCAGCGCGTCTTCAAAAACCTGCGCGGAGAAGGAAAACTCACCGAGGCCAACATGGATGCGGCCTTGAAGGAGATCCGTGTCGCTTTGCTCGAAGCCGACGTCCACTTCAAAGTAGTCAAGGAACTCATTGAAAACGTTAGGGAAAAGGCCAAGGGCGAAGAGGTCCTCCAGGCTCTTTCTCCTTCTCAGCAAGTCGTCAAAATCGTCAAAGATGAGCTGATCCGCCTCCTCGGCACCCACCAGTCAAAACTTCGTTTCGCCAACGAGCCACCCACGGTCATCATGATCGTCGGCCTCCAGGGCTCCGGTAAAACCACCTCTACCTCCAAGCTCGCCAAGCTCCTCACTAAAGAAGGCAAGAAGCCACAACTGGTCTCGGTCGACGTTTACCGTCCTGCCGCCCGTCAGCAACTCGCCGTTCTTGCCAAGCAGCTCAACATCCCGATCCACGACGGCGAAGCAGACCAAAAGCCGATCGACCTCGTAAAAGGCGCCCGCATGGCCGCCATCCGAGAAGGCCGCGACGTCATCCTCGTCGACACCGCCGGCCGTCTCCACATCGACGAAGCCCTGATGCAGGAGCTCAAAGAGCTCAAAGAATACCTCAACCCCCAGGAAATCCTCTTCGTCGCCGACGCCATGACCGGCCAGGACGCAGTCCGTTCCGCC
>JAPKYY010000774.1 GCA_026394095.1 Acidobacteriota bacterium
GCCTGCTTCTTGTAAAAACGAAACAGACCAAGCGAGTCTTCGAGATAAGAAGTGGTAAATCCCATTGCCAATTAAGCAGCCTTCTTGGGCGTCACCGGAGCCGTCTTCGGAGCTGGTGCTTTTGTCGCCGGCGCAACACCCGTCTTCGGTGCCGTCTTCGGCGCAGCCGTCTTCTTCGCCGGCACATCGCTCGGCCAGATCGGCTGCCCCAGCGGATAACGCGTAATCGTAACCTTTGTCATCACAATCGGATCATTCGGACGATCCTGTGCAGCACGCCCGCGAGGCACACGCGCCAGCGAGGTCTCAAGCTCCATGCCTTCTACAACTTCTCCAAAAATCGTATGCCGGCCATTCAACCAGGGCGTGGGCTTCTCAGTAATAAAGAACTGGCAGCTCCCGGTACGAGGCCCTGCATTGGCCATTGCAAACAAGCCGGGCTTCGTAAACTCAAGCGACGGATGAAACTCATCCACAATCGGGTCAGTCCCGCCTGTCCCATCCCCACTCGGGTCACCACCCTGAATCATAAAGTCCGGAATCACACGGTGAAACGTCAACCCGGTATAGAGCGGAACAGCCAGCTTCTTGCCCGTCTTCGGGTTCAGCCACGCCTTCTTCCCCAGCGCCAGATCCACAAAATTCTTCACAGTCACAGGAGACTCTTTCTCATACAGCTTCCCGACGATCTTGCCCACCGGCTGTCCCATGTGGCTCAATTGAAAAGTCACGTAGAGCCCATCCGGCCGAGGAGGAGGTGGTGGCTCCACTGTCTTCTTGGCTACCGGAGCAGCCGCCTTCTTGGCTGGCGCAGGCGCAGCCTTCTTTACCGCAGGAGGCGTCTGTGCGAGCATCAGTAACGAGGAAGCGCCAATCAGCGCAGCAATCAAGGAAGTCTTCATCACTATGAATTATATCGAGCGAGCTCTCATCTCACTACTCCTTCTGGCCGCCACTCTCCCCGCCCAGACCGCCAAAGTCTCGATCCTCTCCACTACAGACCTCCACGGCTACATCTACCCCTACGACTATTTCAGCCAGAAACCTGCCAATTACGGCCTCGCCAAAATATCCACCCTTGTCGCTGAACAACGCAAATCCACCCCCGACGCCCTCCTCATTGATGTCGGCGACACCATCCAGGGCTCCCCGCTTGAAAGCGTCTACCAAACCTACAAACAATCCGGCCGTCTCCCCGCCGGCATCACCATCCCTGCCCGCGCCCTTTCCATCGACCCCATGATGCTTGTCATGAACTCCATGCGCTTTGATGCCATGACCGTCGGCAACCACGAATTCAACTATGGGTTAGAAAACATGAACGCCGCCCGCCGGGTCGCCCGTTTCCCCTGGCTTTCCGCCAATACCGTCGCCAGTGGGCCCAACACTAAACCCTTCATCCCCTACCTCGAGAAAACCATCCAGGGAGTCCGAATCGCCATCATCGGCCTCACCACTCCAGCCATTCCCCTCTGGGAAAAACCCGAAAACTACAAAGGCTACTCCTGGGAAAATCCCACCGCCTCCCTCAAACGTCTGATCGAAATCTGGGGGGACAACAAGCCAGACCTCATCATCGTCGCCGCCCACGGTGGCATCGATAAATCGGGAGGCACCGAAAACTTCGCCTGGCAAGTCGCTGAAGTCCCGGGCGTCCACGCCGTCATCTTCGGCCACAGTCACGGCGAAGTCGCAGAAACCTTCAACGGCGACACTCTCCTCACACAGCCAAAAAACTACGGCGGCTCACTCACCCGTCTCGACTTCGAATTCACCCAAACCGCCAGCGGCAAATGGCAAATGTCCAAACGCCGCAGCCACCTCATCAAAGCTACCGATCAGACCGTCCCCGACGATCAGATCCTGGCCCTCGCCAAGCCCTACCACGACGCCACAGAACAATATCTCTCGAGCCCCATCGTGCAATCCAGCATCGATCTCAGCGCCGCCAGCGGCCGCTACGAAGATACGGCCCTGGTCGATGCCATCCACGAAGTCCAGCTCTTCTACACCAAGGCCGACGTCAGCCTGAGCGCCCTCTTCAACCCCCGCCTAACGGTAAAGAAAGGCCCCGTCACCGTGCGTGAAGCCGCCGCGCTCTACGTCTACGACAACACCCTCTACAAGATCGAAGGCAATGGCGCCATGCTCCGCGCCGCGCTTGAAAACGCCGCCCTCTACTTTGAATCCTGCGCAACGCCAAAGTGCGACACAGGCAACCTCCTCAACCCCAAATTCATGGGCTTCAACTTCGACATGGCCGAAGGCGTCACCTATGAAATCGACCTCTCCAAACCCGCCGGCCAGCGCATCCAGAACCTCAACTTCAAAGGCGCTCCCCTCACAGACACCCAGCCCCTCACCATCGCTCTCAACAACTACCGCGCCGCCGGTTCCGCCGGCTACGGCATGTTCAAAGACGCCAAAGTCCTCTGGCAATCAAACGATGCAATCCGCGATCTGATCATCGACTACTACACTAAGAAAAAGTCTTTCCCCACCAAGCCCAGCAATAACTGGCAGCTACTCCCAGTAGCGGCTCGCGAAAGACTCCTCAAACAATAACCATGCGCCCTTTCCTCGTTGGCATCGCCGGAGCCAGTTGTTCCGGAAAGACTGATCTCGCCCGCGGCCTCGCCCGCCAGCTCCTCGACGAAGCCCTCCCCTTCGTCCTCGATTCCTACTACATCGACCGTTCGCACATCCCCGAGCCCGAGCGCTCCCAATTCAACTTCGATCACCCCGACGCCCTCGACGCTCCACTCCTGATCGGCGACGTCGAAAGCCTCAAGCTAGGCCTCGGCATCGAGCAACCCCGCTACAGCTTCGTCACCCACTCCCGTCTCGAAACCACCGAGCCCATCGCCCCCCGCCCGGTGATCCTGGTCGAAGGCCTCTTCAGTCTCTATTGGGAAGCCCTGCGAGACCAGCTCGACCTCAAAGTCTACGTAGAGACTCCTGACGAAGAATGCTTCAACCGCCGCCTCCGTCGCGACGTAGCCGAGCGCGGCCGCACCCCGGAATCGATCCAGCACCAATACGACGTAACGGTAAGGCCAATGGCCGAAGCCTACGTCCGCCCCACAGCCAAATTCGCCGACCTCATCGTCT
>JAPKYY010000013.1 GCA_026394095.1 Acidobacteriota bacterium
TCTTCGTCGCTTTGTGGCTCCGTGGATGTCATTGCTTCTTTCACTATAGCCCAGTACGAAAACGATGCTTAAAAGTTGCGGGCATCTTGCGTGCTACGCTGAAATTGAACCCCCAAAATCCATGAGTGAAGTCCTTGTTACCCTGCCAGACGGGAGCCAAAAGGCATTTCCCGCTGGCACTCGCCCCCTTGATATTGCCCAGTCGATCTCGCGTCGCCTCGCCGATGATGCTGTGGTTGCCAAAGTAAACGGCAACCTGTGGGATCTTACCCGTCCGCTGGAGGCCGATTCTTCTGTTGCAATTCTGACCAGCAAGGACGAGGCCTCGATGGATGTGTACCGACATTCGACTGCCCACTTGCTTGCGGTGGCGGTGCTGGAGCTTTACCCCGAAACCAAGCTTGGGATTGGGCCGCCGATCGAGAACGGTTTCTATTACGATTTTGATCGTAAAGAGCCTTTTACCACTGAAGATCTGGAGAAGATCGAGAAGAAGATGGCCGAGATCCGGGACCGGGATCTAACGTTTGAGCGAAAGCTGATTGCCAAGACCGAGGGCATCGCCAAGTATGAGGCGATGAACGAGCCGATGAAGGTGGAGCTGATCACCGAGCGGGCTGATGACATTTTTTCTGAGTACACGCTGGGGCCGGACTTTATCGATTTCTGCCGTGGGCCGCACGTGCCGTCGACCAAGAGACTGAAGGCGTTTAAGCTGCTTTCGGTGGCTGGTGCTTACTGGAAGGGCGATGAGAAGCGCCAGCAGTTGCAGCGCATTTACGGGACTGCCTGGTATAGCCAGAAGGACCAGGACGAGTTTTTGAAGCAGCTTGAGGAAGCCAAGAAGCGCGACCACCGCAAGCTGGGCCGTGAGCTGGACCTGATCTCGATTCAGGAACTGGCCGGGCCGGGGCTGATCTTCTTCCATCCGAAGGGCGCGCTGGTGCGCAAGATCATGGAAGACTGGATGCGCGATTCGTATCTGGAGCGCGGCTATGATCTCGTTGTGACTCCGCATGTGGCGCGGCGTCAGCTTTGGGAAGTGTCGGGGCACGCCAATTTCTACGGGGAAAACATGTTTGTCCCGATGGAGTTGGATGATGCAACGTATCAGCTGAAGCCGATGAACTGCCCTTGTCATATTTTGATTTATGACAACAAGCAGTACAGCTACCGCGATTTGCCGGTTCGCCTTGGTGAGCTTGGGACGGTGTATCGCTATGAGCGGTCTGGAACGCTGCATGGCTTGTTGCGGGTTCGTGGATTCTGTCAGGATGATGCTCATATCTTCTGTACGCCGGAGCAGGTTGAGGACGAAGTAATTGGTTGTCTCGACTTTGCTTTCCATACGCTGAAGACCTTCGGGTTTGAGAAGTATGAGGCGGAGCTTTCGACCTGGGATGGTGGCAAGACGGACAAGTATGTGGGTACGCCGGAAGAATGGCAGCTGGCTGAGAATGCGTTGAAGAATGCAGTGTCGCGGCTGGGCCTTGATGTGAAGGTGATGCCGGATGAGGCCGCGTTCTATGGGCCGAAGATCGACGTGAAACTGGTTGATGCGATTGGCCGTAAATGGCAACTCTCGACGGTGCAGTTTGACTTTAACCTGCCTCGCCGCTTCAACCTGAATTACATCGGCGAAGACGGCAACAAGCACACGCCGATGATGGTGCACCGTGCGCTGTTTGGCAGCGTGGAGCGCTTCTTCGGCATTCTGGTGGAGCATTATGCTGGGGCCTTCCCGGTTTGGCTTGCACCGGTCCAGGTGTCGTTGCTTCCGGTGACGGACCGGGCGAATGTGTACGCCGAGGAACTGGCTGCGAAGCTGAAGGCGCAGGGCTTCCGGGTTGAGATCGACAAGCGCAATGAGAAGGTGAACTTTAAGATTCGCGAAGCGCAGCTGATGAAGATTCCTTACATGCTTGTGATTGGTGATCGTGAAGTGGATGCCGGTACGGTGTCTGTTCGCAATCGTCGCAATGGGGATCTTGGGGTGAAGACTTTCGATGAGTTCACGGCAATGCTGAGCGAAGTGAACCAAAACAAGACTCCGATCGAATAAATGACCTCAATACTTTGGCTATTGGCACTGGGGGCAATTATCTATTGCTTCCTGGTGCTGGTGGCTGTTTACCGCTATCTCAGCGTGCCGCCAGCGGCGCAGCTGAGCCCGCTGCCTATTAGCATTCTCAAGCCATTGAAGGGTGTGGATTTGGGCCTTGAGGAGAATCTGCGGTCGGTCTTTCAGCAGGTTTATTCGGGGGATTGGGAGATTCTTTTTGCGGTTCGGACGGCAGAGGACCCGGCTATAGCTGTTGTTGAGAAGTTGCAGGCGGAGTTCCCGATGGTGTCGTCGCGGATGCTGCTGGTGGGTGAGCCGCCTTATGCCAATGCGAAGGTGTGGAGCCTTGAGAAGTTGTGTGATGCGGCGGCTTATGATCTTGTGGTGATGTCAGATTCGGATATCCGAGTGACGGAGAGTTTTCTCGCAACGCTATCGAATGAGTTTGCGGCGAACCCAAAGCTGGGAGTTGCCACTTGTCCTTACCGGGCGGTGGGGGGGCCGAGTCTTTGGAGCGAGACAGAAGCGCTGGGGATGAATACAGAATTCATTGCGGGAATCCTGGTAGCGCGGATGCTGGAAGGGATGAAGTTTACGCTGGGGCCAACAGTGGCTGCGCGCAAAGCGGCGATTGCGGATGCTGGTGGGTGGGGGAGTTTGCAAAATTATCTGGCTGAGGATTTTGTTCTGGGGCAGAGGGTGACGGCCAAGGGATGGCAGTCGATTCTGTCGAGCTATGTGGTGGAACACCGGATTGGCTCGGAGGAAGTCGCCCCCAATTTTGCGCATCGATTGCGGTGGAATCGTTCTACACGGCGATCGAGGCCGCTTGGGTATATCGGGCAGTTCTTCACGAATCCTTTGCCGATTCTGCTTGCGGTGTGGCCTCTGACAGGATTTGAATTTGGGTTTATTGGTGCGGCGCTGATGCTGCGGTTTACGGTGGCATTTGCTACGCAAAACGGAGTGCTCAACGATAGTGCGAGCGCAAAGCAACTTTATTTGTTGCCGCTTCAGGATTTGCTTAGCTTTGGGTTTTGGTTGGCCGGCTTTTTTGGCAATACGATTCACTGGCGAGGGCGCGTGTTTCGCCTTCATGCCGATGGCACCTTTACATTGCAACAGTAATTGCTGCAACTCTTGAGGCTCAAAGAACATCATAGGTTTGTCCTATGAACCTATTTACTCCTCTGACGCTTGGTAGCGATTCGCTTCGCAACCGGATTGTAATGGCCCCAATGACCCGGTCTCGGGCGGATACCAAGGGTGTGCTTTCCGGGCTTACGGCCGAATATTATGGGGCCCGGGCCGATGCCGGGCTGATCATCACAGAGGGCACGGGGACCAGTGAGATGGGCATGGGTTATGCTCGCACGCCGGGAATTTATAACGAAGAGCAGGTGGCAGCCTGGAAGATGATCACCGATGCGGTACATGCCAAGGGGGGCAAGATCTTTATCCAGTTGATGCACGTGGGAAGGATTGCTCATTCGGCGAAT
>JAPKYY010000644.1 GCA_026394095.1 Acidobacteriota bacterium
AAGCCCAGCTTCTTGGTTTGATTGGAACTGCCGCCAACGCCGTTGGTGCCGGTGCCCATCGCCAGTCGAGAAACAGGCACCTTGGCCGGACCAAGCAAAATACGGTCCTGCGCAGACTTCTTTGTACCTGCATAGAGGTGATGAGGAAAATTCTCAAGAGCCAGTAGAGCCGCGCCCGCCTTCAGAAAATGGCGGCGCTGCATCTCGTGACAGGGTGGTAGCGATGGCATTGATTCTCCGTCGAAGTCCTTCAAAATTGAGCTTGGGGCTTAATAGGAAGACTATCATATAGATCATGCTTACAAGACGGCACCTCTTCTTCGCCGCACCTGCACTGGCCGCCCGCCCTGCGCTTCGACTGGCCAACTTTTCTGTCGACGTGACACCACCAAAGGGCGCACCTCTCTGCTACTCCCTTGTCGTTCCAGTGGAAAGGGTCGAGACTCCGCTACTGGCAAAAGGAGTCGTGCTCTATCCGGATGGCCAAAAGCCGATCGTATTGTGCGCCGTCGACTGGCTCGGCATCGGAGGAGACTCACATTCGCACTGGTGTGCAACTCTGGCCAAAGCGGCCAAAACGACGCCAGACCGCGTTGCCGTACAAACCGTTCACCAACACGACGCACCGGGTGACGATCGGGGTGCCGCAGCACTGCTTCCGGCCAACATCAAAGCCGGCTTGCTAACGCCTGTCGATTTCTGCCGCCAGACGGTTGAGCGTGTTGCCTCAGCAATTAAGTCAGCCAAGCCTTCGCCGGTTACACATTGGGCAAACAGCGAGGGGGTTGTCGAAAAGGTTGCCTCCAACCGCCGCATCCTCTCGCCTGATGGCAAGACGTTTGTCTTCCAGCGCTTCACAGCCTGCCGCAATTCTCCCTACTGCGATGCTCCCGATGGTGTGATCGACCCAAAGCTGAAAACGGTAACTTTCTATCAGGGCGACAAGAGTCTCGCCAGTTTGCATTACTATGCCACTCACCCGATGTCTTACTACGGTAAAGGCATCGTAAATCCCGACTTTGTCGGAATTGCGCGTGAATCCATACCAGGCTTTCATGTCTACTTTACAGGGGCGGCAGGAAACATCGGTGCAGGCAAATACAACGATGGGGCCGAAGCCAATCGCGCCGTCCTCGCCTCACGCATTGCAGATGCAATGAAGGCTTCGCTGGCAAGTGCCAAGCCCCGCCCCGTCTCGCGTTTGGACTGGCGAGCCAACCCCATTCACCTGCCACATCGTGACGGTTCGGCCTACAACGAAACCGCCATTCGCAAGGTTCTCGAAGACCCAAAAGCAATCCCGCGAGATCGAGCCAGCAGTGCCCGATATCTGGCATGGTGGCAGCGCTGCCAATCGAAGGCACCAAACATTACGATTCAAACCCTGCGCATGGACGGGGCAGCGATAGTACACATGCCTGGCGAGCTCTTTGTCGAATACCAACTGGCCGCAATCCGGGAGAATGCAAACGGTTGGACCGCCATGGCAGCTTACGGCGACTACGGCCCCATGTACATCGGTACCGCTGCAGCTTACCCCGAACAGGGCTATGAAACTAGCATCGTCTCGCGCGTCGGGCCATCTGCCGAAGACCTTTTGCTCAGCACTGTACGAAAAGGATTGCACTAAGTCTTTCGCTTCGATTACCGATAAGATAGTCGTTCAAGGTTCTTTCTTTAGATTCCATGGCTATCAAACAAAAAATCGCAGTTTCGCTAATTGCGATTTTTGGCTTCGCCATTTTGGGTTGCCAGCAATTCAGAGACAAGAAGAAACTCCGGATTGGGTCCAACCACAGCATCCCCTTCAATTTCTGGAACCAACAGGGCCAGCCAGAAGGCTTCGCGGTGGAGACACTGAACCGTGCCGCTGATGTGGCTGGCTACCAATTGGAATGGGTTCGCACAACTACGGGCCCGGACGAAGCTTTTCAAAACAATCTGATCGACATCTGGCCTTTTGTGACTGTTTACGCAGGGCGTGAGAAGACGATGTATCTCACAGAACCCTGGTGGAAGATTGGGACCACCCTGTATTTCCCGGAATCGCTGAGCATAAGCTCGATCGCAGATCTCGCCGGTAAGTCAGTGGCTGTGGCCTCGCCTCAAAGAAATTTCCGTCCGCAACGCATCTTCCCCGCGACAACCAGAGTAGAAGTATTTACCGATGCGGAAACAGCATTCGTCCAGATGTGCCAGGGGAAACTCGATGTAGCCCATCTAGACTATCGCTTCTCGGACGAAATTCTGCTCAACCGTCCAGCCGGTTGTCCGCCATTACGGCTAGCCTCGCTCCTGGTGGAAGAAGGGGGCAGATCCTTCGCCATTGCTTCCCGGTTTAACCACAAAACAGACGCAGATCGTCTCAGAAACGCGATCGAAGAACTCACCGATACGGGAGTAGTTTTTGAATTGGCCACCAAGTGGAAGCTGCTCACACGTACCGATTCGGCATTCCTGGGATGGATGAACAAGACACGTGAAAGAAACGAACTCCTGAAGATCCTCTTCTGGGCCGCCCTTGCTCTCCTTACTCTCGTGACAGTTTTCGCACAGAGGCTTTCTCAAGCCCGTAAACAGGCCGAGCTCAGTGCACGCGCACGAAGCCAGTTTCTGGCCAACATGAGCCATGAAATTCGAACCCCAATGAATGGCATCCTCGGCATGACCGAATTGACGCTTGAAACCGAACTCAGCAAAGATCAGCGGGAATACCTGTCGATGGCACGCAACTCCGCTCGCAGTCTGCTTGAGATTCTCGACGACATCCTCGATTTCAGCCGAATTGAGAGCGGAAAACTAACACTGGAATCCATCCCCTTTGACTTGAAAGAGGTGGCACATCGCTCAGTGCAAATTCTCACGCTTGCCGCTCAAAGCAAGAATCTGAGCCTGACAGCCAGCATCGATCCTGATCTACCGGCTTCGCTCAGCGGAGATCCCGGCCGGCTGCAACAGGTCCTGATCAACCTACTTGGCAACGCAGTCAAATTCACAGAAACAGGTTCTGTAAGGCTGGAGATAAAATCGGAGCCCCTAAATGCCGACCGCTACCGCGTTCAGATCTCGGTCATCGACACGGGAATTGGTATCACGCAAGAACAACAGCAACGCATCTTCCAGGCGTTTACGCAAGCCGATGCCTCCACCACGCGGCGCTTTGGTGGCACTGGCCTTGGCCTTTCCATTTCTTCGCAGCTGGTACGGATGATGGGCGGCACTCTCAAGGTCACGTCGAAGCAGGGCAGCGGCAGTACATTTTCCTTCAATCTTGAAATGGACAGAGCCCTCGCGCCGAGTCCTGCGATTCAGACAAAGGTAGAGAAGCCCATCCGGCCTTTGAAGTTATTGGTAGCCGAGGACAATGAAGTGAATCGGGTGCTCATGCAACGGGTTCTCAGTCGCGCTGGCCACACCGTAACTTCTGTAATGGATGGCAAAGCAGCGGTAGAAGCACTCAGAACAGAGAGCTTCGATGCTGTACTCATGGACGTACACATGCCCGAAATGGATGGGCTTGAGGCAACTCAGGCGATTCGGGCTCGCGAAACTGCAGAAGGTGGCCACGTGCCAATCATTGCCTTGACGGCACTGGCTATCAAGGGCGACGCAGACCGGTGCATCGCTGCCGGTATGGACTCTTACCTCAGCAAACCGCTAAATACGGCTGATCTCAACGCGTTACTCTCGCGCATCAGCGCCGGTGAAGACATCAAGGTCGCCTAGCTTCCTCGAGTCACTTGCACATCCGGCTCGCTAGTCCTTTAGACTGTAGCAATGGCGGATATCTACCTACAGGATCTTGAAAAGAACACCAAACCCGGTGGCCAATATGCAAAAAGCATTGAAGCCATGCGGGCTGCTGGGCGTGAGATTCCTGGCATC
>JAPKYY010000451.1 GCA_026394095.1 Acidobacteriota bacterium
GCCACCGCCACCAGGACGCCCACCGCCACTACCACCAGGACGGCCACCGCCGCCGCCAGGACCACGCTCTTCGCGCGGACGAGCTTCGTTCACCTGAAGGGCACGACCACCGAGGTCCTTTCCATTCATTGACGCAATAGCGCGTTGTGCTTCTTCGGCATTCGGCATTTCCACGAAACCAAAACCGCGGCTACGGCCGGTCTCGCGCTCTTTCACGATCGTTGCTTTGTCGACCGGACCGTAAGCAGAGAAAGCTGCTTCCAGGTCGATTTCGGTCGTACGGAAGGAAAGGTTCCCCACGTAAATATTCGTCATCATATCTCCTAAACTCTGTACTACTATTGATCGTTCATGAGGGAATCCGCGCCAGCCATTCTCATCGACATACCGACAGGAGCCAACCTCAAAACTATACTCCTATATTACCCACAACTATGACCAAACGTTTGTTGCTGGTATTGACGGAGTTTCCGCCCTCGTTTGGGGGAATGCAGACACATGCTATCGAACTGAGCCGGTGGCTGCATGATCGCGGCTATCACGTAGAGGTAGCCACCTATCGTCTGGAAGAGGGGCCAGCCGGCATCCCAGCCCTGCCGTTTGCGGTTCATCGTGTAATGTCGAGAGTTGCCTATCAGGCGAATCTGCGAAAGCTGGCTCAATTGGCACGAGCCATGAATGCTGACTTGATCTATTCCTCGACGGTGTATTACGGGGAATTGAGCGAGCAGACGGGTGTACCAATTTTGTGCAGGAGTGCGGGTAATGATGTGTTGCGGCCGTGGATTGCCTGGCCGTTTCGAGTGGGCAGCCGGGTGCTGGATCTGCCGTGGATAGAGAGGCAGGTGTACCGGAGGTGGAAGAACTGGGATTGGCCGACGAGGCTGGAGGGGATGATGCTGGAGCGGCGTGCGGCGATGATGCGGAGTTCGGCAAAGCGGATGGAGTGGATCTTTGCCAATTCTGCTTTTACAGAGGAGTTGCTGAAGGACGCCGAGGTGTCAGGAGACCGGGTGGAGGTTTTGCCTGGGGGCGTTGATGTTCGCTTTTTCGCAGACGGTTGTAGCAGCAGAGCTGAGTTGGGGATGAGCGAGGAGCATTTTTATTTGCTGACCGCATGCCGGCTGGTGGAGAAGAAGGGACTGGATACGCTGGTGGAGGCAGTGGGGTTGTTACGGGATCGAGGGGTGAAGCTGCGGTTGCTGATCGCAGGGGAGGGTGGGAGCCGAAGGCGCATTGAGGAGACTGTGGCGAGGCTGGGGTTGAGTCAGAGCATTCTGTTGTTGGGCTATGTGGATCGTGAGCGTCTTCGGGGGTATCTTCAGGTGAGCGACTTGTTTGTACTGTCGAGCCGGGAGGTGGTGGACGCGCGGACGGGGCTGCGCGATGCGGAGACGATGGGGCGGGTGTTGTGTGAAGCCTCGGCTTGTGGATTGCCGGTTGTGACCACTTGCAGTGGCGGCATCCCGAGTGTGATTCAGGATGGCTGGAATGGATTGCTGGCCGAGCCTGGGTCTGTTGAAGATCTTGCGGAGAAGATCGAGGCGATCTGGAGGGATCGCGAACTTGGGATGAGGCTGGGCCGCAATGGACTGGGACAGGCCCGGGAACGTTTTGACTGGCCGGTGCTGTTTGCCGCGCACGAGTCGGCAATTGAAAAGACGCTGGCTAGTAAGGGGTGACGCCCTGGAAGACGATGTCGGGGTCGATGGGGTCTTCAGGGTCGAGCTTCTTCCATTCTTCTTCGATGTTGGGCATTTCTACTTCGGGGCCGGTGCCGGTCATCATGGCGAGCTGATCGCTTGTGAGTTCGCCCAGGAACCGGTTTTGCCCGATTTTCAAAGTGGCTGTGACGCTGCACTGGAGCCAGCCTGTGGGGATCTGGATCATGACCGGGTTATCGACGAAGCTCACGCTTTCGTATTCTCCCGGATCTTTGGGGAGCTTACCTTCATGCCATTTGTCGAAGAGGAGTTCTTTGACAGTGCCGAGGGGAGAGGCTGTGATTGAGAAGAGCGGGAGCTCCATCAAGTCCGTCTCGAGATTTAGTGAAAACGTTTGGTCAGACTGGATACTAATTTGTGCATGGTCCAGTGTGGCCAATTCGCAGAGGGCGGTCATTAGGCTATCGTCGCAGATTGTTGGCCGATGGAGGTGATCGGCCGGGATGAATTAGCGGCGTCTAAGAAGGAGCAGATCGAAGATCGAAGAAGACAACATAAGCCAGGTGGATGGTTCTGGCACTCCGCTTGTGCCGGTG
>JAPKYY010000088.1 GCA_026394095.1 Acidobacteriota bacterium
CGCCGCGCTTCCCCTTCGAGACCTGGGTGATGCCGCGGCAGCACTCCAGCCACTTTGAAGATTCATCGCCGCAGATGATTCACAACCTCGCCTGGGTGATGCGAACGCTCCTGCGGCGCATCGATAAAGTACTCGAACGCCCCAGCTTCAACTTCGTAATTCACACGGCACCGGTGCACGAAGGCGCAATGGAGCATTATCACTGGCATATCGAGATCATCCCGCGCCTGACCAAGATTGCGGGCTTTGAGTGGTGCACTGGTTTTTACATCAATCCCACTCCTCCGGAAGAAGCGGCAAAGTTTTTGCGCGACGCGGGGATGGTTTGAGGTGTTAGGGTTTTAGATCATGGAAAGTTTTCGTCCCGTCTCGCGCCGCGTTGGCATGAAACCTCCCACTGTGGCCAAAGCCGGCCCGGTTGTCGAAAAGGCACCAACTCCGGCGGGCACAGGAAATTTGCGCGCCACCAGCCGCACCTTTGAACTCAAAGGCGAGATCCACCGCAAACTGATTAGCGTTTTGAACCTGGACAAGGTGAACTCGCTACCCCGTGACCGCGTGCGCATGGAGATCGGGCGCGTAGTCGAAAAGCTGCTGCAGGAGCAGCGCGTCCCGATGACGACGGCCGAAGAGAACCAGATCATCGAAGAAGTTCTTGATGAGGTTTTTGGTTTGGGTCCGCTGGAGCCGCTTCTCAAGGAGCCCTCTATCTCCGACATCCTGATCAACGGGCCAAACAAGGTTTATGTCGAGCGCTTCGGCAAGCTTACCCTCACCGGCATCCGCTTCAAGGACAACGCCCACCTGCTGCACGTGATCGAAAAAATCGTCTCAAAAGTAGGCCGGCGTGTAGACGAGGCCAACCCAATCGTCGACGCCCGCCTGCCCGACGGCAGCCGCGTAAACGCCATCATTCCGCCGCTGGCTCTCGATGGCCCCTCGATGTCGATTCGCCGCTTCGGCAAACACGTCATCACCAGTGAAGAGTTGATTGAAAAGAAAACGATCATGAGGTCGATGCTGGAGTTTATGGCGGCCTGTGTTGCAGCCAAGACAACCGTCCTGATTTCGGGCGGAACTGGTAGCGGCAAAACAACCACGCTCAACGCGATGTCGCGCTTTATCCCTGAGGATGAGCGTGTTGTAACCATCGAAGACACGGCCGAATTGCAGTTGCAGCAGCGCCATGTAGTGAAGTTTGAAACACGGCCTCCGAACCTCAACAAAGAGGGTGGCATCAACCAGCGCCAACTCGTGAGAACCGCGTTGCGTATGCGCCCGGACCGCATCATCATCGGCGAGTGCCGCGGCGGCGAAGCCCTCGACATGCTGCAGGCGATGAACACAGGCGTCGAAGGCTCGATGACGACGATCCACGCAAACACGCCTCGCGACGCCTTTTCACGTCTCGAAGCGATGATGCTGATGGCCGATCTTGAGATCCCCTCCAAGGTGTTGATCCAGCAACTCGCCAGTGCCATCAAGATGGTATGTCAGGTGGCCCGTCTCCAGGACGGCTCGCGTAAGATCACATCCATTGCCGAAGTGACCGGTGTAGAAGAAGGCCGCGTCATGACTCAGGATATTTTCTTCTTCGAGAGAACCGGGATGACGGCCGACGGCAAAGTAAAAGGACGCTTCAAGTGGAGCGGTGTCAAGCCCAAGATTCTCGACCGGCTCCGCATGGCTGGTGTAACTTTGCGCCCGGATATTTTTGATGAAGTCGTTGAGGTGAACCCGGAATGACACGACGCGAAATGGCGCTCACAAGCATGGCTGCGGCCATGAATGCAGACACAATGCCAGAGGCAAGACTAGACCCGGTGGCCTACTCTCGCGAGCGCCACAAGACAGCTCCCTTGCGCTTGCGCTTCAACGCCACAACCCC
>JAPKYY010000067.1 GCA_026394095.1 Acidobacteriota bacterium
CGAAGCTCATCTGGGTCGAAGGTCCAATCGGGCGCATGCAAGGTAACCAACCGGCGCGTAGCACCGCAAAGCTGGGTATCGGGAAAGTAGTTTTCGTAGAAGGGCTCAAACACAATCACCTCGTCTCCCGGATTGGTGGTGGCAAGGAGTGTGGCAATCATGGCCTCGGTAGAGCCGCAGGTGACTGTGATTTCAGTCTCGGGGTCGAAGGTGAGGCCGTAGGTGCTTTGGTATTTGCGGGCGATGGCATCGCGGAAGGGCTTCGCACCCCAGGTGATCGGGTACTGGTTGATGTCGGCGTTGATGGCATCGATGGCGGCCTGCTTGATGCTGGCCGGGGCGGGAAAATCAGGAAAACCCTGAGCAAGATTTACCGCGCCATATTTGTTCGCCAGGCGCGACATCTCTCGAATCACGCTCTCAACAAAATGTTCTGTGCGGTCTGAAGCAAAGCGGGGGCGCCGCTCGAAGCTACTGCTTGCCTGAACGCCGCTGCGCGGGGTTAGAATCGCCATCTCCCGATGGTAAACCGGGAGCGGGCAAAATGGCAGCGTCATTCCCATAGAGCCGGCGATAGATTCCCGCATTCCGCATCACACTCTGCACGTAACCGCGCGTTTCATTGAACGGAATCGACTCAACAAACTCAGCCGGGTCTTTATAATCGCCCCGCTCGAGCCACTGCGTCACGCGGCCCTTGCCTGCGTTGTAGCTGGCCAGGGCCTGCTCGAGGCTGCCACCCAAACTATTCATCAGGCTGCGCAAATAATAACTACCCATCTGCAGGTTCACGGTTGGCTCAAAGAGCATCGATGGGGTGAAGCCCTTGATCCCCAGACGACGGGCGAGTTCACGCCCCGTAGCCGGCATGATCTGCGCAAGGCCATGGGCGTTAGAACGGGAAACCACCTTGGCACTGAACTCGCTCTCCTGGCGGATCAGCCCGGCCAGCAGATAGGGGTCCAGTTCGTTCTTGAAAGAGTAGGTCAGCAGTGGGTCCTTGTACGGCATCGGATAAGCGAGCTTCCAGAGCGGCAAGGTCGCCGTATTGATTGGAAGATTCAGGTAGGCAGGAAAGATGCTTTTCATGTAGCGGATCCCCTGATCCGGGGCACCGCGGCGATTGGCCATTCGCGCAGCGGCCATAGCCAGAAGATGCGCCTGCTCGGTGCCTCTGGCATCGTTGCGCAATTCGAGCTCGGCAAAGTCATAAAAAGCCCCACGTGCCAGAATCTCGGCCCGGTTGATGCGCCGTTTGGTGGCGGCGTTGGCTTCAAAATTCAAGTGGATCGATTCGAGCGGAAACTTAAGCTCTTTGAGAACGGCATCGGTGGCGGAGGAAGGCGTCTGCGCCTGAAGCCCGCCCTGCACGATGCGCTCGCGGCTGAGTTCTGCATAGAAGTGATTCGGAAAGCTCTCAGTAGCGCGTTGGTAGTAGCTCTTGGCGCTGGCCTTGTCCCGGCGAGCTTCGGCCGAGCGCCCAAGGAAGTAAAGCGCAGCAGAGGCATGTTCCCCGTCTGGCTCTGCCCTCAGGACGCTTTCGAGTTTCTTCTCGGCTCCAGGCCGCTGCAGGATGTAATTTTGAACAGCAACCTTCCAGTCGCAATCCCGGCCTTCGGGGCGGCTCGAAAAGTCGACGGCGCATGCTTCATAAAGGGGCAGGCTCTTTGCGTGGTCACCCATCACCCAATACTGGCTGGCGGCATTGGCAAGTGCCTCCAGTCGAAAACTCGACTTCGGGTGCTTCTCGCTCAACTCACGCATCGCAACCGACATCGAGTCATAAGCCTTGGCCCGGCGTGCTGCAAGCAGAGCGTAGAAGAGGCGCTCTGCGTCGGCCGCTGGATCCTTTACCTGCGTTTCGCTCAGCCTGGAGTAGGCCGTAGCTGTACGCAACCTGTAATCACAAACGCCGACCCGCACTCTTGCCTGATCGAGAGCAGATCCTTCGAGCCTCGGCAACAGTGCCACAAATTCAGCCCGTGCCGAGCCAGCATCACCCTGATCGAGGAGGCGATTGGCGCGTTCCAGCCGTTCTGCTGCGCTCAGCGCCTCAGGAGACTTAGGCCACTGACAAAGCACCGTCGCAAACCAGCGCCGCGCTGGCTGATTCTTCCGTTGTGCGGCAATGCCTGAGTAGTGGGCAAATTGAGCTGGAGTGAGTTGCTTCTGATAGCGGGCCAGCAGCGTATCCATACGCGCAACTTCACCAAGCTCTGCAGCACTCTTGAGGCCAAGCAGAGCGGCTCTGCCGAGGAGTGGGCTCTCTGCAACCTGCAGGACTCGCTCAGCATCCACCAATGCTGCGGCAAAGTCTTTGGCCGTAAACTCAGTGGAAGCGATCATCCAGTCGACATAGTCTGTGATTTCTGGCAGCAGCGGGCGGGCGGCCTTGAGCTTGTCGATAGCAACAGTGTCGCCATTAAACAAAAGCAGCCGGGCCAGTGCCCCTTCGGCATCTTTCGGATGCTTCAGCAGGAACTGCTCCACGGCTGCTCTATTTGCCGGAATCGGCTTTTCTCGAAAATTGCGAGCGATCGGCTCAAGCGTCTGGGCGTGCAACCCAAAGCTAAAGGCCAAAAGAATCGCCGCAGGTCTCATCCATTTAGTGTTGGACGAGCGGACCAGGATAGTCTGGCCCCATGAGTTGCGGGTTATCGATGGCGAGGGTTTCAACCAACTCTCCATGTAGATAGTCTCTCATGTGCTGCTGACCATCGAGGAACTGTGACATGTAGCGCTCGCGAGCCTCGTCGATTTCGCCCTTCAGACGAAGATAGATATTGGAGTCGCGACGGCCCGACTTTACTGCATCGTCTTTGTACAGGCGCATCTCGGCCACCTGAACACGGGCGAAGCGTTGGGCACGCATGTGCAGCTCGCGCTGTTCTTGCGAAAGATCGTCCCAGTTGAAACTGCGCTCAGGCAGAACCGCAACTTGTGGTGCTCCATCGCCGTTGACGGCCATAGCGCCCACAGGCACCGGAACCTGAACAAAGGGATCAATCGGAACGCCTTCGATTCCCACCGGGTTGATCGCACTGGCGATATTGACGAGGCTCGAAGCCTGCACAGCACGGGCTGCACGAATCCCAAGCAGCGTGAGACCAGCGGCCGTCACCAGCGTCTCTACAGCGCCAACTTCAAGCGGCTGCTCGTTTGGCTCAAGATAAAGCAGCGCCGCTACCGTATCCTGCACCAGCACCGGGAAGATAAAGCACTTGCCGGGAGTTGCATCCGGACGCAGGCTCATCACATAGGGCGACACTTCAGAATCGCTGCGGACGGCAACCACCACATCCTTAGATTCCAGCGAATTGTAGAAAGCGGCAGCCTCTTCAAATTCCAGATCAAAGCCGGTTTCGAGCTCTCCAGACATGCCACGAACGCCTTCAAGACTGAAGCGGTCTTTCGTAACCAGGAAGAGTGCAGTAAGAGCGCAGTAAGGCTGTACCGCATCGAGGAAGGCTTCCTTCCACTGCACACCGTCATTAGCGCGACGGAATACACGCAGGGCCTGGCTCAACTGGAGGCCGAGTTCGCGGCGAGCGGCGTCGCGCGTTTTCTCGGCAGTCTCCACCCGGATTTCTTCGCGGGCCTGGTCGACCATCGGCAGGAATTCTTCTTCCCATGCGGCACGCTCGGTAAGCCGTGCTTCGAGAGCTTCATTGACGCGCTGCTCAAACTCGTCGTTGAGCGATTGCGACTTGTGCTCATCGAGGCGCGAGTGCCATTCACCGTCAAGGCGGGTCTGCACTTCCTGCTCTACACGCTCGGCCAGATAGGCTTCGTTGGCAGCCGTCAGATCTTCTTTGAGGCTGTTGAAGCGCAACTCGACCACACGCGCAATGTGATCTCGCCATCCGGTTTCAAGCGTCTCATGAACGCGATCCACATGCAGCTTCCATGCTGCTTCAAATTGTTCACCAGCGAGCCGCTGGGTTTCGTCAAAAAGGGAGTTCCATTCCGCCATTGCAATTCCTTCTTTTCTTTGATCGCCAGAATTAGAGAATCCCGGAATGAGGTAAAAACCTTAGATCGCTCTAAGTAAGGTACGAAGAACCTGTCGAGCTATTCCCCAGCAACCCTATTCTTTGTTCTGCTTCTCGAGAAATGTCTTAAGGCGATAGCTACGGCTGGGGTGCCGCAACTTGCGTAAGGCTTTGGCTTCAATCTGGCGAATCCGCTCGCGGGTGACGGCAAAGTACTGCCCCACTTCTTCGAGCGTGTGTTCGCTACCGTCCTGCAGCCCAAAGCGCATCTTCACAATCTTCTCTTCACGGGGACTCAGCGTCTTGAGTACTTCTGCCGTCTGCTCGCGCAGGTTCAGATTGATCACCGCGTCCGACGGCGATCCGATTCGTTTGTCGACCAGAAAATCGCCAAGGTGCGATTCATCCTCTTCACCCACCGGGGTTTCCAGCGAGATCGGCTCCTGGGCAATCCGCATCACCTTGCGCACTTTGTGCAGTGGCAATTCCAGACGCTTGGCCAGTTCTTCAGTGGTCGGCTCGCGGCCAAACTCCTGCTGCATCGCCCGCTGGGTACGAATCAGCTTGTTGATCGTTTCAATCATGTGCACCGGCACACGAATCGTACGCGCCTGATCGGCAATCGCACGAGTAATGGCCTGCCTCACCCACCAGGTGGCATAAGTCGAGAACTTGAAGCCGCGGCGATGGTCAAATTTCTCAACCGCCCGCATCAGGCCGATATTGCCTTCCTGAATCAGGTCGAGGAACTGCAATCCACGATTGGTATAGCGCTTGGCGATGGAAACAACCAGCCGGAGGTTGGCCTCGATCAATTGCTTCTTGGCAACCAGTGCTTCGCTCTCACTGCGTTCGACAATCTGCAGGGTGCGCTTGAGGTCAGTTGCCGTGGCACCAGAATCTTCTTCAATCTGCTGAATGCGAGAGGTGAGAACCTTCAGATCCTTGCGGAAATCCCCCTTGAGATTGCCTTCTTCAGCGCGGCGCTGCATGCGCGACACTTCCCACTCAAGAGACTTCAATTGGTCAACGGTCTTGCGAAGGCGCGTGACAAGGCGATTCAAAAGCCAGGAACTAAAACTATGCTTGCGGATCTCGACAGAGGTCTCAATAATGGTGCGTGCCAGAAAGAACCGGAGCTTGCGATGTTCTTTCGGCTTCATGCCGCGTGAGATCGAACTCAGCTTCTGGCGAGTTTGCTGCGCGCGTCGAGCCATCGTCGCAACCGACTCGATGCTCAGCATAAACGCTTCTTCTTCCGGGCGAACCAGATCTTCTTCGATCTCTTCAATCTCTTCTTCGGTAATGTCGCGCTCCGGCCCGGCGCCGTCATGCAAACTCAACAGATCGTAAATCGAGATTTCACCCTGCTCGAGATCGCTCCGCAACTGGATCAACTCATGCACCACCAGGGGTGATCGCGACAGGACTTTGAGCACAGCCTTCTGCCCGCGTTCAATCTTGCGAGCCAGTGAAATCTCGCCTTCGCGTGTCAGCAGTGCCACCGTACCCATTTCGCGCAAGTACATGCGGACTGGGTCATTGGTCTTCTCGATCAGCTCGAGTGAGTCTTCTTCTTCAGCGCCTGGCTCACGCGCATCGGCACCTGCATCATCGAGAGCAGTCTCTTCGATATCGCCATCGCGCTCAACAAAAGGCTCCACTTCGGCAAGCGATTCCATCTCGTCGATGCGGCGAATCACCTGCTCGGCGACGCCCTCGCTCATTTGATCGCCGGTGCTGAATTCCTCATCCATGATTAGTTCCCTGAAAAAGCAGTCGAGTTAGCTGTGACGCCAAACGAAACTTCCTTGTTTCGCCACTCTAGCAAAAAAAGCGTTCTACCAACACCCTGCCATCACTAGTGATTTACTTGCGGGTCCTTTCAAGCTTTCGTTCTAATTCCATTAATCGCATAGCTTCCACAAGATCGCCGCGAAGCTCCGCCTCGCGTACTTGCTGCCGCAATTCCTTGCGCTGCAACTCCCGCGTATCATGAGC
>JAPKYY010000637.1 GCA_026394095.1 Acidobacteriota bacterium
GGAAGGGCGGTCTCGGGCAGTATCGCGTTTCTCCTGACGGCCGCTTTCTTGCCTTTGCTGCAACTGAAGAAGACAAAGATCTCGAGAAGCGCCGCAAAGAAAAACTCGATTTCCGTGTGATTGGGGAAAAGCCTCCTCGTCAAGGTCTTTGGATGCTGAACCTGAAAGAACCCGGGGCCCTTGCCAAGGCCCTGCTCAAGGGTGACTTTCATGTGATGAGCTTCGACTGGGCTCCAGACGGGAAGTCAATTGCCGTTGAACGCCGCAAGACCAGTGAGCCAAACGAGTCTTATTCGGCCGATGTGCTGGAAGTAGACCTAGCTACAGGGGCGACAAAACAGATTGCCGCAACGAGTGCTTTTGAATCTGAGCCGATCTATTCGCCCGATGGCCGCTACATCGCATTGCAGCGGCGGATGAAGAAATCCAGCCACGATGCAGAACGAATCGCGCTCTATACGAGGGCCAGCGGGGAAATTCGCGATTTGCCTGCAACACCGAACGACAATCCGCAAGTGGCGGGTTGGGCGGCGGATTCCAAGTCGCTGGTGATATTTGAGCCAAAGGGTACACGCTCGGCGATGTACCGTTTGCCTGTCGATGGGCCTCTGGCAAACCTGTACCTGCCAAAGGTTGGTGTCTTTACAGCAGTAAGAATGAATGAAGCCGGGACACATTATGGCTTCCCGGCACAGAGCCTGGAAAAGCCGGTAGAAGCCTTTGTGATGGCTTCGGGTGGCGAGCCGGTACAGGTGAGTTCGGCAAATACGGGGCTGGATTTGCCGGCAGTCGCGAAGTCTGAGGTGATCACCTGGAAAGGCAAGGATGGCCTGGCGATCGAAGGGATTCTGACTTATCCAGCGGGCTACCAGGCCGGAAGCAAGGTGCCGTTAATTCTGAACATCCACGGCGGGCCGTCGGGCGTCTTTGCCGAGACTTTTGTCGGGGCTGGCGGGCTCTATCCAATCGCAACTTTTGCTTCGAAGGGCTTTGCGGTGTTGCGGCCGAACCCGCGCGGGTCTACTGCTTATGGGGCTGCGTTTCGCAACAAAGTCGATCAGGATTGGGGCGGGCTGGATTTCCAGGACATCCAGCTTGGTGTCGATCAGGTGATCTCGATGGGGGTTGCCGATGCCGGGAAGATGTGTGTGATGGGTTGGAGCTATGGCGGCTACATGACGGCCTGGACGGTGACGCAGACCAGCCGCTTTAAGTGCGCGGCAATCGGCGCTGGCATCACGAATCATGTTTCGATGTATGGCACGCAAGACATCCCGGCAGTGTATGAAGACTACTTTGGCGGGCCGCCCTGGGAATTGCCGGAAGTCTACAAGCGAAGCTCCCCGATGAACTACATCCAGAATGTGAAAACACCGACGCTGATCCTTCATGGTGAGAATGATCCGCGGGTGCCGCCGACACAAGGCTATGAGTTTCACGCCGCGCTCAAACGCCGCAGTGTGCCGGTAAAGATGATCGTCTACCCACGTACGCTACATGGCCCGAACGAGCCGAAGTTCACGCAGAACATCATGGAGCAGCATCTGAGCTGGGCGGAATCCTACCTGAAGTAGAAATTCTTTGATAGCCTTTCTACAATATGAAACGCCGCGCAGTTTTGAGCTCCGTACTGGCTGGTACAGCCGCATTTGCCCAAGAGAAAAAGCCCAGCCGCTTTAACCAACCAACGGGATATCGCGACACTCCAGTCATTCCTTTTCAGCGCTGGAAAGTTCATGACATCGATCGCCCGGCGCCAACGGTTGTCAGCCCGTCCAGTGTAGCTGGAGGAGCACCTTCGGATGCAATCGTATTGTTCGACGGCAAGGACTTGTCGCACTGGACCTTCGCAGGCAAGAAGAACAAGCCGAAGATGGATTGGAAGCTCGAAAACGGCTATATGGAAGTGAATCCAGGTGCAGGCGATGCGCGTACGAACGAGTCTTTTGGAGACATGCAATTGCATCTGGAATGGTCGGCACCGACAGAGATTTCAGGCGACTCGCAGTGGCGTGCAAACTCCGGGGTAATGATCATGGGGATGTACGAGGTGCAGGTGCTCGACAGCTACAACAACCCCACTTATGCCGACGGGCAGGCCGGGGCGATTTACGGACAGTATCCGCCACTGGTAAACCCGATTCGCAAGCCAGGGGAATGGAACGTCTACGACATCATCTGGGAAGCTCCGCGATTTGCAGGTCAGGATCTGGCAAAGCCTGCATTTGTATCGGTGATCTTTAATGGGGTTGTCGTGCAGCACCGCAAAGAACTCATTGGACGCACGCCTCATAAAATTGTGGGTACCTATGAAGCCCATGCACCCGAACTGCCGCTTACCCTGCAGGATCACGATGTGCCGGTGAGGTACCGGAATATTTGGGCACGCAGACTGACGCTCTAATTTGCGACAATCTGCTGATATGCAGCATTTTCGGATCTGGATCGTCCTTCTCGCCTTCTGCCTCAGCGCCGCAGCCCAGCGCAAGATCAGTTCGCCCAAAGATGTCTTTGGATCGAACGTTGGTGATGATTATTTTCTCGCCACCTACACACAGTACGAAAAGTACGTAAAACAACTGGCCGTCGAATCAGACCGCATGAAGCTGGTCGATATCGGCAAAACCGAAGAGGGCCGGACGCAATACATGTCCGTTGTGTCTTCGCCTGAGAACATCAAGAATCTCGCGCGCTACAAAGAGATCGCCAAGCGGATGGCGACGGCCGAAGGCCTGAGCGACGAACAGGCCCGCGCCCTGGCAAAAGAAGGCAAGGCAGTCGTCTGGATCGATGGCGGCCTGCATGCGTCCGAAGTTCTAGGTGCTGCTCAGTTAATCGAGATGACTTACCAGATGGTGTCTCGCAACGATGAAGAGACGCTGCGCATGCTACGGGATTGCATCGTGCTGCTGGTGCACGCCAACCCGGACGGCATGGAACTGGTGAGTTCCAACTACATGCGCAACCCGGACCCCACCAAGCGCCGCTACACCCCCGAGCGCCTCTATCAGAAGTACGTCGGCCACGACAACAATCGCGACATCTTCATGAGCACCCAGAAGGAAACGCAGAATATCAATCGCCAGCTCTACCTTGAATGGATTCCGCAGATTCTCTACAACCACCACCAGCAGGGCCCGGCAGGAACGATCCTGTTTTGCCCGCCCTTCCGTGATCCATCAAGCTACCTCTTTGATCCGCTGATGATGATTGGTGTCGATCAGATCGGCTCAGCCATGCATTCTCGTTTTGCAGTGGAAGGCAAGGCAGGCTTCACTACCCGTGAAGGGGAGAACTTCTCGGTCTGGTACAACGGCGGCCTTCGCACCACGTCTTACTTTCACAACATGATCGGGATCCTGACAGAATCAGCTGGCAACCCAACGCCGATGGACATTCCCTTTGTGCCTTCGCGCATGCTGCAGAACAAGACGACTCCCTTCCCGATTGCGCCGCAAGAGAAGTGGCACTTTCAGCAGTCGATCGATTATTCGATCTCAGCCAACCGGGCGATTCTCGATTACGCTTCCCGTCACAAGGACGACCTGCTCTTCAACATCTACCGGATGGGCAAGAACTCAATTGAACGCGGCAGCAAAGACAACTGGACGATGGTTCCGAAGCGTCTGGAATGGCTGAACGAACGGATGGCAAAAGACGGCATCGTAACCGGAGAAGGCCGCGCTGGTGGCGTTGTGCCCATGAAGTACTACCAGGAGTTGCTCAAGCCGGAATGGCGTGACCCGCGTGGCTACATTCTGCCGGCAGATCAGGTGGACTTCAACACCGCAGTGAAGTTTACACAGACGCTGCAGTGGATGGGCTTGACCGTTCACCGCGCGACAGCCGACTTTCAAGTGGCCGGCAAAAACTACGCCAAGGGTTCGATTGTATTCAAGGCAAACCAGGCCTTCCGCCCACACCTGCTCGATATGTTCGAGCCGCAGAATTACCCGAATGACTTCCGCTTCCCTGGTGGCCCCCCGATCGCTCCTTACGACAGCGCTGGCTGGACACTGGCCTATCTGATGGGAGTTCAGTTCGACCGCATCCTTGATGACTTCAGTGGGCCGTTTGAGAAGCTGAATGGCTTTATCGAAATGCCGGCTGGCAAGGTGAGCGGCAACGGAGCGGCTGGCTATCTGTTGAGCCACCGCGTGAATGATTCCTTCAAGGCGATCAACAAACTGCTCGCCGCTGGTGAGGATGTGTACTGGCTCAAGGGCAGCAATGGCCTCGAGGCGGGCACGATCTACATTCCGGCCAAGGCAAAGACGGCACAAACGGTGGCAACGATTGCCAAAGATGCTCAGGTAACCTTCACCACCGCAGCCACCAAACCGACCGGCGACGCTCTGAAGCTGAAGCCGATCCGGATCGGGCTGTGGGACAACGTTGGCGGCTCGATGGCCTCGGGTTGGACTCGCTGGCTCTTTGAACAGTTCCAGTTTCCGTTTGAAGTTGTGTACCCGCCGACGCTCGATCAGGGCGAGTTGCGATCAAAGTTTGATGTTCTTGTATTTGTTACCGGTGGTATCGCTGAGCGTACGCGCGGTGGTGGTGGCGGAGGGGCAGCCGAAGGCGCCGCATCCAACCTGACTCAAGAGTGGCGAGACCGTCAAGGCCGCGTTACCCGCGACAAGACAGTACCGCACCTGAAGAAGTTCCTCGAATCCGGTGGCACGGTGTTGACGATTGGCAGTTCTACGGCGCTGGCCCAGATGCTGGGTCTGCCCCTGGGCGACCAGTTGGTGGAGCGTCTTGCTAACGGAAACGAGCGCAAGCTGCCGAACGAGAAGTTCTACGTACCGGGGTCGGTACTGGAAGTGGCCATCGACAACACCAATCCGCTGGCTTACGGCATGGACAAGAAGGTAGATATCTTCTTCGACGATAGCCCTGTCTTCAAGCTGAAGCCCGATGCAGGCCTCTTGAATGTAAAGCCGGTTGCCTGGTTTGCCGATGCCAAGCCGCTACGAAGCGGTTGGGCCTGGGGCCAACATTATCTCGAAGGTGGAGTGGCAGTAGCAGAAGCGAAGGTTGGTGAGGGCAAGCTCTTCTTGTACGGGCCGGAAGTCACCTTCCGCGCACAGCCCCATGGCACCTTTAAACTCTTCTTCAACGGGCTCTATTACGGTACGGCCGAAGCGACCAAATTGCAGTAGCCGGTTTGATCGAAGAACTGGCGCGCATTTACGATGCGCGCCACGGGCCAGTCGAGCGGATAGTGCTTCAGGTTGCCGGTGATGACGTAGCTGGCGCCGGCGTCGAGTGCGCACTCGAGGATGATGTTGTCGTCAGGGTCGCTGGCCAGTGTCAGCTTCGAATGGCTTGCAATCTTTAAGACCTTGGCCTCAAGGCGGGCAAACAAAGTATCGATGTGCGGCTTGAGTTTTAGAAACTTGGGCCTTGCCAGAACTTCGACGTATTCGGCCCAGAGCGCGGGGCTTGCGGCCATGGTGAAGTGGCCGGCGAGGCCGAGTTCAATCACCTGCTCTTCAAGCCCACCGGGCTTCCAGCACGCCGAAATTAGTATGTTGGTATCTAGGACAACCCGCATTCCTTCCCCAAGCTAGCGCATGAAAGACGAACTCGGCTCACGAATCAAGCAATTTTACGAAGACGCACTGCGCATCCAATTGCCGCGGCAGACGCACGTGGTGCTGCGGATCGACGGGCGGAGCTTCCATCAGTTCACCAAAGGGCTGGAGCGTCCCTACTGCCGGCCGCTAGCCGATGCACTCGATCAGGCGGCTCTCGCACTCTGCACTGAAATAACCGGCTGCCGTTTCGCCTATGGGCAGAGCGACGAGTATTCGTTTCTACTGACAGACTTTGAAACCGAGAAGAGCCCTCTGTGGTTTGACGGCAACCTTCAGAAGATCGTGTCGGTGGCGGCCAGTGTCTTTACGGCGGCCTTTGCCCGGGCCTTCCCTTCCCCGAAGCTGGCAAGCTTCGATTGCCGTGCGATGGTGATTGCCCAGGCGAGCGAAGTGGAAAAGTACTTCATCTGGCGTCAGCTCGATGCCTCGGCCAACAGCTTGAACATGCTGGCTTCGGCTCACTATTCGCATCAGGAACTATTGGGAAAGTCAGAAGCCGAAAAACATGATCTGCTCCATGCCAAAGGTTTGAACTGGGCCA
The DNA here is from genome assembly GCA_026394095.1 of Acidobacteriota bacterium. Taxonomy (GTDB): domain Bacteria; phylum Acidobacteriota; class Terriglobia; order Bryobacterales; family Bryobacteraceae; genus Bryobacter. The sequence continues at coordinate 6,145 of JAPKYY010000637.1, forward strand.
AAGAACCTGCGGATTTCAAGCGCGGACGCACCGTGCGGCGCAACTCCGATGGCGATTGGAAAATCGACCTGGAAATCCCGATTTTTCAGCGCGACGTGATCTACTTGCGCAGCCTCTTACGCATGTAATGTTGTGTGGGTAGTTCTGGCTGGAGCAAGCGGGCAGGCACCAAACGATTTGTTTACTTGAGCGTCCAACTACAGGAAGGCTAAGCTCACATGCGACTCACCGGGATCTTCAGGTGCATTTGAAGCTCTCCTGCCAATGGCAAGCAAAGGCATTCTGCCTTTGATCGGCAATGGTCTGGCACGCACAAAGCCTATCGATCCGCAGGACGTTGCGGAGTTGGTAGTGAAGTGCTTCAGTTCCGGACCAGCCGATCTGCCATGCGGATTCGGCAGGCAAGCCCAGATTGCATTGCATCCATTGAGGGGCAACGGCGGATAGCCGACTACTACGCTTCTTGCTAGACTGGCAGTTCAAGCCAATCGAGTGTCATTCCCTGTCCGTTTTCTCATCCTCGCCAGTTCCAGCGCCGGTAATTCCGCATTCATTAGCGATGGTGT
>JAPKYY010000587.1 GCA_026394095.1 Acidobacteriota bacterium
CGGTGGATTCGATGAGGAGGTAGTCGAATCGATTTTCGGCCGCCAGGAGAGCTACCTGTTCGAGCAAATCCTCGCGCAGGGTGCAGCAGATGCAGCCGTTGGACATTTCAACCAATTTTTCGTTCGAGCGGACGAGTGAGGCGTCAATATTGACCTCACTCATGTCGTTGACGATGACAGCAACCTTGAGCCCTTCACGGTTGTTTAGGACGTGATTGAGGAGGGTGGTTTTGCCAGCTCCGAGGAAGCCGGAAAGAACGGTGACAGGAAGTCTCTCAGTATTGCGCATTCATTATCGTTATAACATGCAGGCTGTTGAAAATAAATTTATGGGCCGAAAGTGTTTCCACTGAGCATCTTGAAGGTAAAGAGATGTAAGACGGGTTTGACGCAGGGAATAGAGAGGATTAGGCTGGAGGAAAGAGCAAAATAGAGATGACCCGCTTTGCGCCATCGAAACATTTCGTTTATATGGGAATCGTTGCGGTTCTGCTCGGCCTGATGTCGGCCTGGGTGGGGTGGCAGTGGAGCCCTGCGATTGTCCCTGCGGGACTGTTTTTTGCCAGCGCCCTCCTGCTTTTCTGGCTGAGCATGCACCCGGTGATAGAAGTGACTGACCGGGAGCTGGCGATCGGGAACAAAATCATCCCCTGGAGCTCGATTACCCGCATTGAGACGACTGGCTGGCTAACGCCACTGGTGATGAAGCTGACAGTGGATAAGGGACGCAAGGTGCTGGTGATTTTTGCCGGTGATCTGGAATCTTCTGGACGGTTGCGGGAGATGGTTTGCAATTGTGCTCCACATGCGATGCTGGACGGGGCGCCCCAAAGGCAGAGGCAGGCGATCATTGCGGTGCGCAATGGTACAACGTCAGAACTGGAGCGGCATCCGATTCTGACTCTTGAGGACGAAGCCGAAGTAGAGCGGATGTTTCAGCGCTTGCGTGAAGTTGGTCATCTGGATCAGGGCAACGGCGATGCCCGGCGTTCTCCTGAGGATCTCTAGAAATTGCGAAAGCTGAAAATCGCTTTGGCCCTGGCCTTGTTGGCCGGCTCTTTGTGGCTTGGCCGAAATGGCATTTTGACCTGGGTTGGTTCTTATCTGGTGGAAGTACAGGAGCCACAAAAAGCGGATGTGATTGTGGTGCTGGGCGGGGATGTCAGTGGGGTCAGAGCGCTGAAGGGATGCCAGCTACTTGAGCGTGGATTTGCCAATCAAATGTGGGTAAGCGGTGCACTCGATTTTTTTGGCAAAGCCGAATCAGAAAGTGCAGTTGCATTTGTGGCAGCCAAGGGTTGCCCAACAGACAAGTTAACTGCGCTGAAGTTTCCTGTTGACTCTACACGAGACGAGGCAATTGCAATCGGGAAGTTGATGCGCGAACGAGGAATCAAGAAGTACTTGCTTGTAACTTCCAATTTCCACACACGAAGGTCTGGTAAGGTTTTTCGGGAGATGTCGCCTGACCTGGAAGCGGTGGTGATTGCAGCAGACAACACTGACTTTCCGGTCGACCGGTGGTGGAAAATGCGCCATTCGCAGAAGACCGCTTTTAA
>JAPKYY010000179.1 GCA_026394095.1 Acidobacteriota bacterium
AGGCCATCCTTCTCACTAGCCTCCGTCACATATCCACCCGCCGGCATCTCCAGATCCTGAATCGGATGCGGCGTCCCCACCTTCACCGTAGTTGCCTGATGAGCAGCCGGCAGAAATCCGCCGGACCAGTTCGCCGGCCCATTCGGAGGCATCCCGCGCGGATCAGGCAACACCACAAACACCGGCAGATTCTGATTCAAACTCCCCAGCGCATAACTCACCCAAGCCCCCGCACTCGGAAAGCCCGGTAAGATGAACCCCGTGTTCTGCATAAACGTCGCCGGCCCATGCACATTCGATTTCGTCATCATCGAATGCACAAAGGCAATATCATCGACGCAGCCCGCAGTATGCGGAAACAAATCACTCACCCACTTGCCACTCTGCCCATACTGCTTCCAGCCCCAAGGGCTCGGCATCACAACACCCGGATTGCTCTGAAACAGTTCTACCTTCTCACCCGGATCCCACTTCTCCCCAGCCTTGGCAATCAAACGAGGCTTGTAATCGAAGGTGTCGCACTGGCTCGCCGCCCCCGACATAAACAACTGGATCACCCGCTTGGCCTTCGGCTTATGATGCAACTCCTGCGCCATCATCTGCGATAACGCAACCCCACCCAAACCACCGCCAATATCAAACAAGAAGCTTCTACGATTCATACTTCACCTCAGTCGACAAACAAAAACTCATTCGTATTCAGCAGCAGCCGCGCCAGATTCGCCATGCCGTGTTTGGCCGAGTACTCGCGATACAGACTCAACTCCTCCGCCCGCAAATCCCGCCCCAGCACCAGCCGCCCGGCCAAGCCAACATCCTTGCCCACACGAGCCGCCAGATGCTCGGCCATCCGCAACATAAACGGGTTATTCCACATCGCCAGCGCCTGAATCGCCGTCAGCGTAGTAGATCGCTTCGGAGTCTGCACTGACGGGTCCGGGCAATCGAGCCGCTCCATAAATGGGTCCGGCACACTGCGCACCACAAATCGATAGATACTCCGGCGATGTCCCCCCTCAGCATCGGGGTCAAACTTCGTATAGTCATAAATCGGCGAGTGATCGTCCTTGAAGCCAAACATCCTCACCCCCGGCCCACCCATCTTCAAATCGAGCTTCCCGGCAACAGCCAGAGCCGCATCATGCACACTCTCGGCATCAAGGCGCGTCCGGTTCATCCGCCAAAGCAAACGGTTATCGGTATCCTCTTTCGCTGCTGCCTCATTATGCGTGGAAACCTGCTGGTAAGCAGCACTCGTCACCAGCAACCGGTGCAACTGCTTCAGCGACCCCTTGGCCTCGTCCCGAAACCAAAGCGCCAGCCAGTCGAGCAATTCCGGATGCGAAGGCAGCGACCCCATCTTTCCAAAATCACTCGGCGAATCCACAAGCCCAACACCAAAGTGATGATGCCAAACCCGGTTCACAATAGATCGCCACGTCAGCACATTCTTCTCATCGGTGATCCACTGCGCCAGGGCCGCCCGCCGCGCCCCTTCATCGCCAGCTTCAAACGAGGCGTTAAGGCCTGGCACTGCCCGCAGAGCCCCCGGCCCCACCAGCTTGCCAGGAGAATTCACACCACCACGATCCAGCACATGCACCGGCCGAGGCTCAAGCGACGGCCGGAAATTCCCAACCCGCGTAAAGAAACCAGCCCCCGAATAAACAAGCTTC
>JAPKYY010000884.1 GCA_026394095.1 Acidobacteriota bacterium
CTCGGCCTTCAACAGAGCATCGTATTCCACGCTCGGGTAGCCCTTTATCTGCGAACACGTCCCGGCGGGTGTTGAAGGAATCGAGTACGCTGTCGAAAGTCTGGCTGCCGTACGCCGAGGCCATGCTGGTCTCGATCTTGCGGATCACCTTGTAGCGTTTGTCCACGTTGATCGAGAGTTTGTCGCCCGACGGCTCGACCAGCATCATGTGCTGCACGATTTTGGTATTTCCACCCTGCTTGGTGGTGTTGTATATCTCGATCTCGACGCCTGAACCATTGGAACCCGGGTTGAGCAGCTTGTTGTAGGTGACACCGTCGAAAATCGCCTGCATGAGCAGAGGGCCATCAACGCCTTGTGAAAACTGATACTTGCCATCGTCACCAGACTTGGTGTTGCCGGCAGGCATCATGCCGCCATCGCCAAGGCGCATCAGAACAATCGGGACATCGGCGGCGGGTTTACCAGTAGTCTTATTGACTACCGTGCCGTCGATCGCGAACAGACTAGCCGCACAGAACAGAAGAAGGGACTTCATTTGGAAACTCCGAGACTGGCTTTGAGTGCATCCACTTCGGCCAGCACCTGGGCGAGTTCACCCTGGAGGCTCTGCTTGGATTTGGCGTAATCGTCGTCCGATAGCTTACCCAGTCTCAGTTCAAACTGCAGATCGCGGAGGTTTTCATAGATACGCGCTTTACGTTCGTCAAAAACCTTGAAGGGGTTTTCAGCAGGAAGCTTCGGAAGATCAGCTTCGCGGATAAAAAGTGTCAGGGCAAGCACAAAAAGTGTGAGCCCAATGGCAATGGCGATGATCATGAGCGCAGTCTAGGATTCCATTCGATCGAGTTCTTTGGCGGCTGTTGACGCGTAGTCAGCCAGAGCGGCCGGTTCAACAGGTACAGCTGGAGCAGGCATGGGTGAGCGGAAGCGCTTGATATAAACGCCGATGGCTATCAGTCCGATGAGAACCGCAAAGCCTGGCATCAGCCAGCCTAGCAATCCGAATCCGGTGGATTCAGGTTCAGACAATGCTTTGCGGCCTTGTTCTTTAACGAAGCGCCCGACGATGTTCTGATCGCTGGCGCCCATGGTCTGCAGTTGCTTGATTTTCTGCTTGGCCGGGAAAGCATAACCGCAGGCGATCATCGAGCAATCCCCAACGGAGTTGCGGCAGCTTCCGCACAGACAGGCCAGTTTCATACCGACACGCTTGATCTCGGGTGAGATAAAGTCCATCGGGTTTTGCGCAATGGACAGCGTGGTGAGCAGCCCGAGGAGGGCAAGAGTCTTAAGTCTTTGCATGGGACCCCTTGGACACATTCGTTGTCGTCGTGCCTACCACCTCGGTGCGGGCGTAACTGTATTTGATCTTGGAAGGAATCAGGCAGATGATCGTCCCGATGAGAACAACCCAGAAGCCGACCCAGATCCAGCTCACCAGAGGAAACACGTAAGCCTGAATCACAGCACCCTGACCTTGTGTAGCCATCGCTGCGAAATTCAGGAAGAGATCTTCGTTGAGCCGTCGACGGATATCCACATGGCTGGTGGGCTGGCGGCTGGCCTTATAGATGCGGCGTTCGGGCTCCATCGTATCGATCTTCTGACCGTCGACAAGCACATCGATTTTCGCCTTCATCCAGGCGTAGTTCTCTTCATCACCGTCTTTGATGTCAGTAATCTTGAGCTCATAGCGGCCAATGTTAAAAGACTTGCCCATTGAGGCTTCGACGATCAGGTCTTTATTAAAAGCTGCACCAGTGAAGCCGACAAACATGACGACAACACCCATGTGTACGAGATAGCCACCGTAGCGACGCGTGTTGCGGTAGGTGAGTTCGATGGTGGCACGCACCACATTCATGCTCTCTTTGTGAGCGATGGCGATTGCACCCTTAATGAATTCGCTGGCGATAGTGGCCGTAACAAAGAGGCAAAGGCCGAAGCTGAGAAGCGCATATTCGTTGCGGATGCCAGCACCGAAGAGCACTGCCATCAGCACGAACATCGCAATCGTTGGCCACATGAAATTACGCCGCAGACTGTCGGGCGAGCTGCGCCGCCATGCGATCAGCGGGCCGGCGCCGGTAAGGAATAGCAGGAAGAGACCAATCGGAATATTCACCTTGTTGAAGAAGGGCGCATCCACGCTGATCTTCTCGCCGGTCACCGCTTCGCTGATCACCGGGAACAAGGTGCCCCAGAGGACGGCGAAACAACTGGCCAGCAAAACGAGGTTGTTGAAGAGGAAGCCGGATTCGCGGCTGACGACAGATTCCAGATGCGATTCGCTCTTGAGGAATTCCAGGCGGTCGAGGATCAGCCACACCGTCGCGGCTATGCCAATAGCAAGGAAAGTCGCGAAATAGTTACCGATCGAGGAAATGCCGAAAGCATGGACGCTTTGTACAAGGCCGCTTCGCGTAAGCATCGTGCCGAAGATGCAGAGGAAGAAGGTGGCAGAAACCAGCACCATATTCCAGACCTTCATCATGCCGCGCTTCTCTTGCATCATTACGCTGTGCAGAAAGGCTGTGGCCGTAATCCAGGGAAGTACGCTTGCGTTCTCCACCGGGTCCCAGGCCCAATAACCGCCCCATCCCAGCACGTAATAAGCCCAGCCCATGCCGAGCGTAATGCCAATCGTCTGGAAGAGCCAGGTGACCAGAGTCCAGCGGCGCGTGGTGTGGATCCATTCGTCACCAGGTTGTTTGGTAATCAGTGAGGCGATGGCGAAGGCAAAGGGAACGATAAACCCGACATAGCCGAGATAAAGCATCGGCGGATGGATCGCCATAGAAGGAGTTTGCAACAGCGGGTTGAGGCCCTGGCCGTCTGGCAAGGTAATAATGCCGCGGCCGATCGCCCAAAGCTGGAAGGGCGGAACTACGAAATTGTTCAGGATCAGGAAGAAGATCTGGGTGAACATGATCACGCCGATAACCCAGGGCATGATCGTTTTGAATTGCTTGCGGTTGGTGAAGACGACGACTGCGCCGTAGCAGGAGAGGATCCAGCTCCAGAAAAGAAGAGAACCTTCCTGCCCGCCCCACCAGGCCGTGATTTTGTAGAGAAGAGGCATCGCCTTGTTGGAGTGCGAGGCAACGTATTGTAGACGGAAGTCGCCTTCAATCAAGCCGTAAAGCAGCAGGCCGCTGGCCGTGGTGATGAGGGCCCAAACAAGGTAGACAGATCGTTGTGCTGCGGCAACCAAGAAAAGGTTTTTTCGCCATGCACCAACGATAGAACTGAAGAGAGCAAATATGGCCACACAAAAGGCCAAAAGCAGCGATAGCGCGCCGACATTTTCCATAGGGAAGGAGTACTCCGATTGCCGCTAGCTGCGGCTGGGCTTAGACGTAATGTTTGTGGGCTCTGTGCCGGGCTTGATCTGGCCGGGTTTGGCTTCGTACTTCGAAGCGCACTTTGCCTGGATCTTGTTGGCATTAAAGCTGCCATCTGCATTCAGATGACCGTCGGCAAGGGCCTGAGCGTCATCACGGAAGGTGTCCGGGAGCGGGTCGCTTCCGGTATAGGTAACTTTCAACAATTGGCCTTTAGCCGCCCCATCCTGTTGCACCAGATGGAAGCTGACTTCTTTGCCACTGCGCTGGATCGAACCCTTGACGACATCTCCGCCTACGCGCAATCGCTTGCCTTGGGCACGGTCGCCCATCTGCTGCAATTCCGCTACGGTTTTGTAGTAAGTTTTGGTTTCGTTGACCCCGCCAACTGCCAGCCAGGCAAGCGTCGCGATCACAATCCCGATGACAAGGCCAAATTTCATGTACGGCTTCATGAGCAATTCCTCTTGCCCCAATCATATCGCCAAACAAGAATAGCTGCTGTCAGGCAGTAAAGGAAATTTAAGAATTCGAGACAGAATTGAGGCTGAGCCAGTGGCTGAGAACTCGATTCAGCTCTTCAGCCTGTATCGGCTTTGAGAGAAAGTCGTCCATTCCAGCCGCAAAGCAGCGTTCTTTTTCGCTCTCCATAGCGGAGGCCGTGAGAGCAATGATTGGGATTCTTCTTGCCGAAGACTCCTGTTTGCGGATCTCAGACGTGGCTAGTGCGCCGTCCATGTTTGGCATGTGCGAATCCATCAGGATCGCATCAAAGTGGCTGTTCTTCCAGGCAGCCACCCCTTCAACACCATCAGAAGCCAGCGCAACGTGGTAGCCCATCATTTCCAGCAGAGACTGCACCACAAGTTGATTCACCATATTGTCTTCAACGACGAGGATATTGGCTGTCGAAGATTGCCTAGGCTCGACTGGAATCTCTTCAGCTGCTTTGGGTGCCACCTGGACTGTCTGGATCGGGATCGCAACCTTAAATGTCGAACCCTTGCCAAGTATGCTTTCAACTTCGATCGTGCCGCCCATCGAGGCAATCAATTCATGCACTATCGACAAACCGAGGCCGGTACCCCCAAAACGCCTGGAAATTGAGGAGTCAGCCTGAAAGAACTTTTCAAACAAATGTTCTTTGCCGGCATCCGAGATGCCGATGCCTGTGTCAGCAACGCTAAGCAGAAACTGCGAACCATCGTACCCAAGACAAACACGAACGCTGCCTTCATCTGTAAACTTGATCGCGTTGGCGACAAGATTGACGATAATTTGCCGAAGCCGGACGGGATCTGCAAGAACAGAGTCCGGAATCTGTTCGAGCCCCGTATCACCAAATGTCAGATGCTTTTCCCGGGCTGTAACGGCGAAGGGGCGCAGACTGTCTTCGATCAGTTCGTTCAGATTCATCACTTCGGGTTGAAGCAGAATTTGCTCACGAGCGACGCGAGCGAGATCCAGAACGTCGTTGACGATGGAGAGAAGATTCTTACCAGAACTTCGTAGCATCTTGAGGAGTTTGTTCTGTTCATCATCAAGGGGAGATCTGAGCAGAATCTCGGACAGACCGAGAATCCCGTTCAGGGGAGTGCGGATCTCATGACTCATGTTGGCCAGAAACTGGGTCTTGGCCTCGTCTGCGGCAAGTGCAGCTTGTTGCGAACGACGGGTTAGAACTACAAACCGGCAGAGGGCGATCAGAAGAAGCAGCAAGACAACGACAAGAGTGTAGGAAACTCGGGTGGCACGCTGGGCTGAATTTTCTCTGTAGATCAGGTCTAGATAGCCAATGGAAAAATAGGCCCAATCCTTCAGAGCCACCTTGTAGCTGCCGTCGGCGACCATTGCGTCGATTTCGTCGCGCAAGACGTTTGCCACCACAGAAGCCTCAAGCGAGGACCCGATACCAAGTTCATTTGGTGGAAGGTCCAGACTCAGGACATTGAGGTTTACTTGTAGGCATTCCCTTGGTGGCTGAAGCAGATGCCATTGCAGTGGCCGTGCTTCGATCATCAGAAATTCCGCACCGCCAGAGCAGAGTGCCACGAGCCCTTCAGTCCGGTCATCGATGCCGATCAGTTCGGCCTTCGGAAACAACTCACGGCCCTGACTGCTAAGCTTCTTTTTCCGTACGATCACCCGGCGTGTTTCGTCCTTGAGATTCGCGATCTGCC
>JAPKYY010000207.1 GCA_026394095.1 Acidobacteriota bacterium
ACTGAGGTGATTGTCTATAGGCTTGTTCAGGAGTGCATGAACAACGTTGGCAAACATTCTCAGGCAACTCATGTAAACATTTCTATCGAAAGTGCCGATGGGGTATTAAGGCTAAACGTAGAGGACGATGGTGTCGGCTTCGAAGATGAAGAAGCACTGTCTAGGAGAGATTCCTACGGTTTGGCCGGGTTACGTGAGCGCGTAGCACTCCTCGGTGGCAAGTTTTATGTTGAAAGCCACCAAAGGATCGCTGGAAAAAACGGGGCTGCCAAGGCAGATACGCAAGTGTCACGCCTGGGTGAAGCTCTGGCCCGTGGAGGCATGAAATTCAGGGGCCGTTTCCGGAAGGGAACTCGAATACACATCGAGTTGCCGCTGCTGCGAGAAGCGAACCATTAACCCGTATTTGGGGAGGCAGGTAGCAAATGGCAAAGATTCGTATATTGCTCGCGGATGATCACACACTGTTTCGGCAGGGGATCAAGACGCTAATTAATGCGGAAGCAGACATGGAAGTAGTTTCCGAAGCAGCCAATGGTGGTGATGCTGTGGATCGCGCGGCTGAAGTTCGTCCAGATCTGGTGCTGATGGATATCGGCATGCCTGGGCTAAGCAGCTTTGAGTCGACACGGCAAATCAAAAAGAACCGTCCAGAAACAAAGATTCTGTTTCTGACAATGTATGACGACGAAGATTATCTGGTGGAAGGCATGGAAGTCGGCGCCAGCGGTTATGTTCTGAAAGACAGCCCTTCGGGCCAGTTGATCAGTGCTATCCGTGATATCTGCCGCGGTGGCAGCTATTTGAGCCCGCGCATGCTGAGCCAGCTGGTAGATGACTTCCGCAGCCGCATCAAGAGTGCCAATCGCCTGCCTCGATTTGCCACACTCACGACGCGCGAGCGCGAAGTGCTGAAGATGTTGGCCGAAGGTCAGAGCGTCAAAGAAATCGCCTGCGACCTCAACCTGAGTGTGAAAACGGTGGAAGCCCACAAGTTCAACCTGATGCGCAAACTCGACATTCACAACAAAGCGCAGCTGGTTCAGTACGCCATTCAAAAGAAGATCATCAAGATCCCGAACATGGTTTAGTTCGAGCCCAAATCCTTATACAATCGCGGTGTGAACCGCCGCAATTTGTTGAAACTTGGCTCGAGTCTGCCTATAGCCTCAATGCTTGCCCCCGCATCTGCCTCCGCGGGGGCTTTGCTTATTGGAGCTCCGGTTTTTTTGAAGTCGGACGACCCGGCAGCCCTGGCCCGGGAGCATCGTCGAGTCGGCTATAGCGCTGCCTATTGCCCTGCAGTGCGAATTGGCGAGAAAGAAAAGTTGCGGGCGATTGAAGCCGCCTTCGCCAAAGAGAACGTCGTGATTGCCGAGGTGGGTGCCTGGAAGAATCTGCTCGATGTCGACCCGGTGAAGCGCAAAGAGAACTTCGACTACGTGGTGGAGCGGATGGCGATTGCCGACGAGGTGGGCGCCCGTTGTTGTGTTGATATCGCAGGCAGCTACAACGAAAAATCATGGTTTGGCCCACACCCCAAAAATCTCTCAAAAGAGGGCTTTGATGCCACTGTCGAGAATTGCCGCAGAATCCTCGATGCGGTGAAGCCCAAGCGCAGCTTTTTCACTTTAGAGGTGATGGGTTGGACCTACCCAGATACCCCCGACAACTATCTCCGCCTGGTAAAGGCAATTGATCGCAAGGCCTTTGCCGTGCACCTTGACGTCTGCAATGCCATCAATTCACCCGAAAAGTTTTACCAGAGTGGAGCGCTCATTGACGAGTGCTTCCGCAAGCTGGGCCCCTACATCAAGAGCTGCCATGCGAAAGACCTTGAATGGGTAGTGGAACTGAACGTACATTTCCTCGAAGTGATCCCCGGCAAGGGCGAGGTGGATTATCGTGCTTACCTGCGAGGTCTGCGCGGGCTCAAGACGCCAGTCCCCCTGATGCTCGAACATTTGAAAACAGCAGAGGAATACAAGCAGGGCTTCGATTACATTAGTAAGATCGCCGGTGAGATGAAGTATCCGCTGGCTTGAGGAGTGTTTGCAATGAATCGTAGAGACCTTATGATGACCGCTGCAGCGGCGATGATGGCCCCCCAGATGAAGGCGGCGCGTCTGCCGATTCAGAAGGCAGTGCTGGGCGGAATGCTGCCCAAGGAATTGCCCGACTGGAAGTCGAAGTTTGAAGTAGCCAAAGCGGCCGGCTTTACGCACCTGGAAATGGGTACGGCGGATGACCCGAAAGAAGAGGCGATCATCGCCAAGGCAGCGTCGGACACCGGCATGAAGATTCACGGCGTCATGAACAGCGCGCACTGGAAGAATCCGCTGAATTCCCCCGACAGCTCGGTGGTCGATACCGGCATGCAGGGCATGCGCAACAGCATTCGCAATGCCAAGGCCTGGGGAGCATCCACCGTGTTGCTGGTTCCTGCGGTTGTCACACCCAAGAGCCCCTATGAAGATGCCTGGAAGAAGAGCTCCGAGAAAATCAAAGTTCTGCTGCCTGAAGCTGAGAAGGCCAAGGTGATTATCGCCGTCGAGAACGTCTGGAACAAATTTCTATTGAGCCCGATGGAAATGGCCAACTACGTCGACTCCTTCAAGTCGCCCTACCTCAAGGCCTATCTCGATGTCGGCAACATGGTTTTGTTCGGCTACCCGCAGGACTGGGTACGCACGCTCGGCAAGAAGCGCATCGCCAAGGTGCACATCAAGGATTTCCGCTTTAAAAAGGGCCTCGCCGAATTTGTTGACCTCTGGGATGGCGAGATTGAATGGAAAGAAGTTCACAAGGCATTTGCCGATATTGGCTACGACGGAATCGCGACAGTAGAGCTGCGCGGCGGCGACGCTGCTTACCTCGCTGACGTAAGCAAGAGATTCGAACGTATCCTAGTAGGTGAATGAAGAAGTTTCTACTTGGCATCCTCTGCGGTTTCGTCTTTGCCGGCGTCGCGATCGTGATCCTGGGCTTTGCGCTGGTGCGCATGGCTGGAAAGAGCGTTCCCGATACGCCGGCAGAGTCGTATTTGGTCTTGAAGCTGGAAGGCAATGTGCAAGAGCATCCAGCCGACGAGATTCCCATCCCCTGGCTTGATCAGCAGAGCCCCTGGACCGTGCTTGAAATCAAGCAGGTGCTTGAGAAGGCAGCCAAAGATACCAAGATCAAGGGACTCATGATTGAGACTGGCGGCTCCGGCATGGGTTGGGCCAAGGCAGAAGAAGTAAAGATGGCGCTCGCCACCTTCAAGAAGAGCGGCAAACCGATGCATGCTTTCTTGCGCCGCCCGAATGCGAAGGATTACTTTTTGGTCTCCGGCGTCGACCGCATCTCGATGGTGGATGAAGACGTTCTCGATCTGAAAGGCTTGCGCGCCGAGCGCACCTATTACAAGAACACGCTCGACAAGCTGGGTGTTCAGGTAGAGATCGAACACGCCGGCAAGTACAAAGATTTTGGCGACAGCTACACGCGCACTTCGATGACTCCGGAATCGCGTGAATCCCTTGGTGCCATCCTCAACGGCATCTTTAGTGTGATGGTGAAGGGAATTGCCGAAGGCCGTAAGCGCACTCCGGCCGAGATTGAGGCACTGATCGACGAAGGCCCCTTCCTCGCCAAAGACGCCTTAAAGACCAAGCTTGTAGATGCTCTCGAATACGACAACGTAGCGCGTGAGCAACTGGCCAAGAAGGCCAATGTCTCCACCAAGGGCGCGATTTCAGCGCGTGACTACCGCAAGCAGATCCGCTTCCGCTGGGAGCGTGAAGACAACAACAAGATCGCTTATTTTGTGGCCGAGGGCGACATCATTCGTGGTTCCGGGCTCGGAGAAGGCCAGATTGCCTCGCGGGACTTCATCAAGCACGTGCAGGATCTCAAGGCCGACGAAAGCTTCAAGGCCGTCCTGCTGCGCATTGATTCTCCTGGCGGTGATGCAGTGGCGTCAGACGAGCTGCTCGCAGCGCTGCTCGAATTGAGCAAGGTAAAGCCAGTGGTGATTTCGATGTCAGACGTAGCGGCCAGCGGCGGCTATTACATGGCGGTCACCGGAGACCAGATTTTCGCGTACCCCGGCACGATTACCGGCTCGATCGGTGTCGTCTATGGCCGCCCCAACCTGAAGGGCCTCTACGACAAACTCGGGCTCACCAAAGACGGGATGCAGCGCGGCAAGAATGCCGACATTGACTCTGAGTCCAAGCCCTTGTCCGACATCGCTCGCAAGAAGCTGCGTGAAGGAATCAACGAGAGCTACACAACCTTTGTAGCCAAGGTGGCGGCTGGTCGCAAGGCCAAGGTGGAAGAGATCGAAGAATTGGCCCAGGGAAGGGCCTGGATCGCCTCTGACCCCGGCGCCAGGAGATTGACCGATTCTCTCGGCGGCATCGACGCGGCGATGGCCGCATTGCTCAAAAAAGCCAAGATTGCGCCCGATGCCAAGCTGCAACTGGTACCTTACCCTCCCGCTCAAAACACCTTTGAGCGCTGGTTTAGCGACGAGAAGCTGCTTAGTGCGGCCATGGGCGGCATCATGGGCTTTGAAAAGCCTGCCTATGCCGATGAGATCCGCCGTGCGCTGCGCCCTGCTTTGCGGCAGGGAGGCATGTTGCGCTGGATGCCCTATTCCATCGACGTCAAATAGTTTGGCTTAGAAAGCGGCGGCAGAGCTGATCCCGGCCTGGCCGAGGGCATTTGCCATTTTCTCGAGAGCTGCCTTGTGAATCTGTGAAACGCGGCTTTCATTGATGCCGAGCATCCCGCCGATTTCTTTCATCGTCAGTTCGTTCGAGTAGTAGAGCATCACGACGCGCTGATAACGCTCTGGCAGTGTGTGCAGCGCATCCTTAAGCAGGCCGCGCAGTTCTTCTTTGGCACAGATGGAATCGGGGTGATGGTCGGTGCTGGTGGGGAAGTCCGGTGCCGGAAGGTCTTCACTCTCATGAGTGCGGGTGGAGGCTGAAACCAGGCCCACATTCCGCAGGTCGATCATCATCTGGCGCCAGCGGTCGACATCAACGCCCATTTTGTTGGCAATTTCGTGTTCGGTCGGGTTGCGTTGCAGTTCGCTTGCAAGCTCTCTGGTGATGGCTTCAACCTGCTTGTGGCGGCGGCGCAAATCACGCGAGGCCCAGTCGAGTTGGCGGAGGCTGTCGAGAATCGCTCCCTTGATGCGGTGTTTGGCGTAAGAAGAGAAAGCTACGTTTTTGTCGGTATCAAACTTGGTGGCTGCATCAAAGAGGCCCATGATCCCGGCGTGGATCAGATCGTCGAGGTCAACATGTACAGGAAGGTTGTCGTGTACACGGACGGCAATGGCACGGACGAGGGGCAGGTGTTCCAGAACTACACGGTCCCGATGAGCATACATGCTCTGGTCTGGGTGAACAGCTTCAGCGATGGCGTCGTTGGCCTCGATGGAATGTGAGAGGGTCTGGAATGAAACTTGAGCAGCGGTCATGATTGAAATCTCCGAACGGGGTTGTGTTTTTATTTCCCGGCTGGAGAAAGTAGCTGCGACTTCAAATTCACTTTCAACTTGTTGGGCCTCAAGTTGTTGATTCAGGTGCCGATCATTTCTTTAGTTGGTGGCTTGCGCATTGCTTTGATCCCTTTGCCGGTTCGCCGCGAATCTGCATCGGCGGCGACGACATATTGAATGCAAGGCGCGTGCCGTTCTGTTTCGGAAACTTTAGCCCTAATTTGGCGCAAAGTTGAAGCCATCGTGATTGCCTCTCAATAGCCATAAACTGTTGTTTTACAAAGACTTAAGGATTTTCCTTAGTCCTTGCTCCACAAAACCAACAGTCAGAAAAGTTTTCCACAGCCCCAAAGCGGGAACCAAAGCGGGTTGCATGTTTCATATCGGGAATTTTCGTTCCAACTTGAAACCGCTTTTCTAAAAAGGCACTTTAGTACCGTAGTTCAACACCTGATATAGAGTATTATCGAACATTCTCTATGGTTCTAAGTGATTGAAAATAAAAGAATTTTACCTTAGATGAGCTAAGTTGTTGTGCTTAGTTTTTTGACCAGCCAAACACCTGAGAAGATCACCAGCATTGCCCCGAGTTCCTTAAAGCCGAAGTCTTCCCGGTAGAACAACCAGCCTAAGGTGACGGCGACGACAGGGTTTATATACATGTAGATGGAGACAACAGCGAGCGGCAGGTGCTGCAGCGCGTAGAGGTATGCGCTATAGGCAACGATTGATCCGAAGAGTGCAAGGTAAAGGACTGCGCCCAGAACTCTTGGGCTAAGTTGGACGTTCCAGTCCCCCTGTACCAGGCAGAGCAGGCCCACAAGAACCCCGACACTGGCCTGCTGGATCGCCCCCACCAGGATCGGATTGGTTTTGGCGTGCCTGCGTTTCTGCAGGATCGAGCCGAGCGACCAGGAAACGCAACTCACCTGAAGGATCAGAAATCCTTTGACCGTCTCCCCATTGATTCCAGAACTCAGCGCCTCTGGCCCCACCAGCCAGACAGCCCCGGCAAAACCGATCGCCATCCCGATAAAAGCCTTCGGGTTGATTCTGTCTCCACCCGGGATCAGCATCTCGACGCCGATCATCCAGAAGGGGTTGACGGTAATAAAGAGTGCGGCGAGTCCGCTGGGGATATGCGTCTCGGCTAGCGTCAAAGCGTAATTGCCGACACCCAGTGTCAGCAGACCAGTGCCAATGGGCCAATATAGTTCAGAACCCTTGGGCATCGGCCACTTGCGCCACCAGGCAAAGCCGAGAATCAGCGCACCGGAGAGCAGAAAGCGGCTGGCCACAAGCAGCAGTGGAGGAATCCCTTCAAGCGCAATTCGGATCCCCAGATAGGTGGTTCCCCAGAAGAAGCAGACAGCAGCCAGGCTCCACCAGGCGGCAGATGATGGTTCAGTGCGAGACAAGCCCTCAGGGTAGCAAGTACAATCGAGACTTGATCATTACCGTCACACTCAATCCCGCAGTGGATCAAAACATTTCGGCCGATCAATTGGTTTTCGAAGACCGCGCCTACATTCTCGATAGCTTCGAGAGTGCTGGCGGGCGGGGCATCAATGCCTCGAGAGTGATTCATTCCTTTGGTGGCAAGACGCTGGCTGTCGCATTTTCCGGTGGCGACAGCGGAACCCATTTTGAGAGCCTCTTGCGCAGCTATGGCTTCCCCAGCGAATTCGTACCGATGAAAAACCCCATCCGCCACAACCTGTCGATTACCGACAAGCAGGGGTTAAGCGTCAAGTTGAACGAGCGGGGCCCCCAGTTGGCTGCCTCTGAAGTGAAGGCCATTGAAGAAGCCATCGTGAAGCGCCTGCCCAAGGCCAAGTGGTTGATGCTCTGCGGAAGTGTTCCGCCCGGTGTGCCCAATGACTTTTATTCCCGTCTGATCGTCGCAGCCAAAGAGCACGGCGTCAGCACTCTGCTCGATACCGATAGCGACCCGCTGACTCTCAGCATTGAAGCAGGGCCTACGGTTGTGACACCGAATCAGCCGGAAGCGGAGCGCCTGCTGGGTCGGGCACTGCTCACCCGAAGTCATTTCGTTGAGGCAGCGCAGCGGATTCGAGATATGGGTGCAGAGAACGTGGTGCTATCGCTTGGTGCGAGAGGAGCCATGGGTTGTACCGAAGATCGTGTGTATGAAGTGATTCCCCCGCGCGTGGATGCGGTATGCCCGATCGGCGCTGGCGACGCGATGGCGGCTGCCTTTACCTGGGCGATGATGAAGGGCAAAGCGTTTTATGATTCGCTGCGCTGGGGTGTGGCGGCGGGGACGGCGTCTGCGATGTTGCCGGGCATTAGCTTTGCGAATCTCGAACAGACCAAGGCGATGTACAAGCGTGTGGAAGTGAAGCCGATCGTCTAGTGCCGATTCATCTCGGGTGCGCGAATCGAAACCACCTGGCCGAGCTTCGTCTCTCCCGGCCCGACTGTGATCTGAACGGACTGGCTACTGTACTTCTTGAGGAGATCGGGATCCTCTCGAACGTCTAAATCAAGATGGTCCCACGCATAGAGCCTATAGGTTCCCGGCTGTAAACCTTGAAACTCCACACGTCCCTCCATTCCGGATAAACGTGCATCCGGCAGTGCCCTTCTGCCTTGGGGAATTAAGGTCAGATTCGACTCGACCATAGGGATTCCTTCGTTGTCCACTACGAGTGCATGGATCGTTGCCGAGCCTTTGCTCAAGATAATCTCGAGATGGCCATCGCCTTGAATTTCGATCTCGTCTGGATCGATCTCCTGGCCATCCAATCTCACTTGGTGAACAAAACAGCCTTTCGGCAATGAGTTCAGATTGATTTCGAGAGCATAGCGACCCCAGCGAACCGCCTTGGCAAAGCTGAGTCTTCCATCGACATCGGAATTGCTTCCAAATTCATTGCCTTCGGTTGAGGAATTACGCAATTGGGCCAAGACTCCTTGCAGCTTTAGGCCTTGCGAGGGCGGGAGCATTGAGATGTGGCCAGTGATTTTGGCCTTGCGATGGACGGGAATCACCAGGTTCGGGCGGGACTTGTTGAGGTTCAGATTCAAGGAAGCCGTTGAAGGATTCTCATCAGTTCCAAAATTCAGAATCGCCAGATATTCGCCCGCAGGAACCAGCATTTCAAAGGCGTGATCGGGAGCTTTGGTTGTGGTACCAATCCCCCAATGTTCAATGTCGTCCACTGGAACCAGTTCGATATCTGCGTATGGCGTGTTGGGATCAAGACCCGTGAGAGTTCCGCTCACTTGCACCATTCTGGGTTGGTGAGAGAGATCCAGTAGAATGTCAACTCCGGTGCGCATCGTGCCTGGATGGAGCTCAATGGCAGTTGCGCTCTCTTGTCCTGGTGCACTCGGATAGTAAATCGAACGGTGCTGAAAAGTTCGGAGGCTAGTATTGCTGGAATGCTTGTCGGGTTCAGGAGAGGATGCGCGCACCAGGTAGCGTCCCGGTTGCAAATTGGTCAGCTTGTATTCTCCGTTTCTGTCCGTTTTTGTTTCCCCGCGCAGGTGTTGGTTGTACTGTTTGCGCCCCTCTTGAAAGACCTGTTTGAATAACACTACGGTTGCGCCTTCAAGGGGGCTGGCATCAGGGTTGAAGACGTGACCGGAGATCCCAGGCCTTGGTGCGATTCGAATTTCTACGCC
>JAPKYY010000247.1 GCA_026394095.1 Acidobacteriota bacterium
CCGATGTCGAAATCATCGTCGACAAGGTTCAGAATGCGATCAACGTGCCGATTCAGGCCGTGTTTGAGAAAGATGGCAAGCAGGTGGTTTATGTGAAAGTCGGGAATCGATTTGAATCCCGCGAGATCAAGCCCCTGAAGCGTAGCGAGAACGTGATGATTGTGTCCAGCGGAGTGAAGGTTGGGGATGTGATCGCGATGGCGAACCCCGAGGCCAAGCCTGGCGACAAAAAGAAGACTGAGAAGAGTGGTGGCGCGGCGGCCGCACTGCCTGGCGGCAAGGGGGGCATGTAGTCGCGATGAAGGGTTTATTTCAGGGGTTAATCCCCGAACTCGTGATGGGCTTGAGCAGTCTGCTGGTGCACAAGTTGCGCAGCTTGCTGACGATGCTCGGAATGATTTTCGGTGTAGGTGCCGTGGTGGCGATGTTGTCGATCACGGCTGGCGCACAAAAAGAAATGATGAGTTATATCGACCTGCTGGGTGTAAACAACATCATTGTCGAAGCCAAGGAATCCGTAGACCGGAATGAGTTGCAGGCACGCCGCCTGATTTCGCCGTGCCTTACTTTTCGTGATTATCGCGCGATCAAAGAGAACGTACAGGGTCTTGAGGCATCTACCCCCCGGAAACGTTTCAAGCCTTTGAAGATTTTGCCGAAGACTACGGCAGAGGCTCCACTGCTGATTGGTGTTGAGCCTAGCTACCTCGTGATCAACAGCCTGAAGGTCATCGAAGGGCGCTTCTTCAACGATAAGGACAATGACACCTCGGCCCCTGTATGTGTGCTGGGTGAAGCGGCCAAGGTGAATCTGCTGGGCTACGAGCCTGCAGTTGGCAAATATGTGAAGGTGAATGATACCTGGCTGCAAGTGATCGGCGTGCTGTCACAACAGGCGACTGCCGATGCCGAGATGGACGGGGCTGAGGCTTCCAACCGCAACAACCTGATCATCTCTCCGCTCAACACGGTGATGCGCCGCTTTGAAGACAACAATAGCTATCTCAAAGATGAGATCGACGGTATCTACATGCGAGTGGCCCCGGGGACGGATTCGATTGAGACGGCTGCTATTGTGCGGGCGATTCTCGATTCGACGCATAAGGATGCTGGTGATTACAACACAATCGTACCGGCCGGATTGCTGGAACAGCGCCGCCGCACTTCGTTTATCTTCAGTGTCGTGATGCTTTGCATCGCCGGTATTTCGCTGCTGGTGGGTGGTATTGGCATCATGAACATCATGCTGGCAACAGTGCTCGAGCGCACCAAAGAGATTGGTATCCGTCGCGCGATTGGGGCTCGACAGGTAGACATCATCCGTCAGTTTTTGATGGAAGCTCTATTGATCTCCATGCTGGGAGGCCTGATCGGCATTGCGTTTGGCTTCACCCTGTCAAAAGTCATCGCCGGGGCGGCTGGATGGTCGACCGTTGTTACGACTTCATCAATTGTTGTGGCCTTTGGAGTGTCTGTGGGCATCGGGCTTGTATTTGGAATTTATCCGGCCATGCAGGCCGCAAAACTGGATCCGATTGAGGCGATTCGCTACGAATAATATGCTGCGTACTTTTAGTATTTTCCTTCTGCTCGGCATCTCGATGTCCGCGCAAACAGTTAACCCGATCACTGCTCCGAATGTGTACAAGGATTCCGAGCTGGTGAACTATCCGAAATTCGGAACCAAAGACTATGTCCGGACGATCTTCCGGCGTGAGACACCGAAATTTGAGATGCAAGGGCCAGTCAAGCTTCAAGACTACGTTTCAAACTCAAAGCTGGACCTCTCGCTCAAGGCTTATCTCGAACTCGTTCTCAACAACAGTACCGACATTCAGATTCAGCGCATGGTGCTTGAGATTCCGAAGAACGCGATTACGAGATCGTACTCGATTTTTGACCCGCAGTTTGTGGGACGTTTCAA
>JAPKYY010000746.1 GCA_026394095.1 Acidobacteriota bacterium
GGGGGCAGCGAAAACTCTGGCGTTTTACCGGGCGAATCTGAGTGCGTATCTGAATCCTGAAGAAAGCCTGCGGCGGGAGTTGCCTGAACACGCTGGAGTGCAGAGGCGGCTGGTTTTTAAGGCGATTCCATGAATCCGGCAGAATTTCAGAACATTGCCCGGGCTGAAGATGAGATGTGGTGGTTTGCCGGGATGCGCAGGATCCTGGATGCCTGGATTGGCCGATTGCCGGAGTCCTCTTTTGAGCGCGTGCTCGAAGGCGGCTGCGGGACAGGCTACATGTCGAATTGGCTGGCGGGACGCTACGGCTGGAAGATGTTTCCGGTTGACCTCGACTTTGCGGGGTTGTCGTTTGGGAGAGCCAGTGGCGTGCCGCGAATGGTGCAGACAGACATTTCGCGCTTGCCTTATGCGGATGGGGCCTTCGATGCAGTGGTAAGTCTGGATGTGCTGGTGCACTTTCCGAGGGGTGGCGAGGCTGCTGCAATTGAAGAGTTCTACCGGGTATTGAAGCCGGGGGGGAAGTTGATCCTGCGGGTTTCGGCTCTCGATGCCTTACGCAGCCGGCATTCGATTTTTGCACACGAGCGACAGAGATTTACCCGGCCGAGAATTATTACGGCGGTTGGCAGGGCGGGCTTCGAGGTGATTGATGCGTCGTACGCCAATTCGCTGCTTTTGCCGGTGGCGTGGTTGAAGTTTCGTGTTTGGGAAGAGTTAACGCAGCAGGAGGCGCAAAGTGGGGTTGAGGTGCCTGCCGGCTGGTTGAATTCGCTGCTCTATTGCCCGCTGGCAATCGAAAGCGCCTGGTTGCGCTGGGGAGGCAGGTTTGGCTTGGGGCAAAGCATTCTAGTACTTGCCACAAAACCGTACTAGGGGATCTTGCCTAGTAAAGACTTTAGGGAAATGCGCCGATCAGTGTCTTAGCGCAGAGCGCGCAAAAACCTTATGAAAAAGAATGTTGTCCCTCTTGTCGTGATAGCGCTGGTAGTTGCGGTGCTATCAACTGGCATCTTTTATGGGCTGATCGTGAGCCGGATGGACGGGTCGTCTTCGAGCGCTGCAAGCCTCCGTTTTGTGAGCGCACATGGCCTGGAAAAGGGCCGGGTGTTGAAGGCTGGAGACTTCCAACTGGTGGCGAGTGCAGACCCGGGAGAGCCGGTTCCTGCACGAGCGGAAGACTTGATTGGACGGCGGATGGCAGACAAGGTTGAGGCAGGCAAAGTTTTGACCGAGAGCCTGTTGAGCCCGCTGAGTGAGCGGGGCCTCACGTCCGGCATCCCGGAAGGAATGCGTGCCGTTACATTGCACATCTCCGATTCATCGAGTGTCCTGCAACTTGTAGTTCCTGGTGACCGCGTCGATATTCAGGCTCTGATCAATCGACAGAAGAACGGCGAGACGGATGTAGAACTGAAGACGCTGTTGCAGAATGCTACGGTTTACAACGTAGCGGGGGATGCCAATCCGCAGATGCAGGGACGCATGGTTTTGACCGTTCTGAGCAGCCCTCAGGACGCAGAGCGATTGAGTGTAGC
>JAPKYY010000195.1 GCA_026394095.1 Acidobacteriota bacterium
TCGTTGAGCCCCTCGATCAGTTTGACCCTGCGCGGCTGGACCCCGACAATCCACCCTCGGGCACCTGGACACTTCAGCCATCCAACGCCGCTCTGCTCAACACCCTCGCCGACCTCTTCCGCAAGAACAACTACGACCTCAAGTGGCTGATGCGCACCATCACCACTTCTGACACCTATCAGCTCAGCTCTCGCTACTCGGGCGAATGGAACCCCACCTATGAAACGACATTCGCCCGCCATCTCGTGCGCCGTCTGATGGCTGAAGAGATCCACGATGTCATCGCCGTCACCAGCAATATTCTGCCCACCTACACCGTGCTGGAGCCAACGGCTCCGCTTTATACCGATCGCACGACGCGCCAGGTGCGTTTCGCCATGCAGCTACCGGAAACAGGCAACACGCCCGACAACAGCACTACAGCAAGAGACTTCCTCAACAGCTTCACCCGAGGCAACCGCCTCGATGACGACCGAAAAACCGAAGGCTCAGCCATCCAGGCCCTCAACCTGATGAACGACGCCTTCGTGATGACACGCATCCGCTCCAGCAACACCGGTGGCCAGCAAAGCCTCCTCAACAAGTTCATCAACATGGCCGACAACCAACTGGTCAATCAGCTCTATCTGACTATCCTCTCGCGCTACCCGTCCCAACAGGAAACCGACCTCGCCGTCGCTACCCTGCGCGGTACCACCGGCACCACCCGCACGCAAAAGGGAGAGAACCTTCTGTGGTCTCTCTACAACAAGGTTGATTTCATCTACAACTACTAAGGGGCGCACAATGACACAGAACGAAAAATTCCTCCAATTCATCAAGAAGTACCCGCACCGCCACAAGAACTTCTTCGACCGTCCCTATGCCTCACGCCGCAGCTTCCTCGGCCTGGCTGGCGGAGCAGTCACCCTCTCCTGGATGCCGCAACTGGCAAGCGCCCAGGTTCGGGTAGACAAACTCAACGTGCCCTTACTCAACAAGGCGAAGAATACGATCTTCATCCTGCTCACCGGCGCGCCTAGCCACACCGACACCTTCGATCTCAAGATGGTCAACGGCGTTACTCCATCCGCCTTGTTCAAGCCTGAAACCGTAGGCGGTATGCTCCTGCCGACAGGCATCATGCCCAAGCTCTCTACGATGACCTCAGACTTCGCCGTGATCCGCAGCATGAGAAGCTGGGCCCTCGTTCACAACCTCGCCCAGATCTGGACGCAGATTGGCCGCAACCCCGCCGCCGCTCTCGGCGACATTGCCCCCAACATTGGCTCCATCGTTGCCATCGAGAAAGAAGCCGAACGCAAGCCCACCGACGTGCTACCCACCTTCATCGCCCTAAACAGCACTCAGGGTGTTGGCAGCGGCTACCTTTCTTCAAGCTACGCTCCCTTGAAGACCAACGCGACCACAACGGGGCTTCGCAACGTAACCAACCCGGACGGCCAAGCCCGCTTCAATGAGCGCTACGACCTTGTAAATAAGCTGGATGCCCCGAATCGCAGCAACAGTCCATATGGAAAGCCGCTCGAAGACATGGATGCGTTCTACAAAAGCGCACGAGGCATGGTTTACAACCCCGTAGTTGATGGGGCTTTCCAGTTCACCGCAGCCGAGCGCATCCCCTACGGCTCCTCAGCCCTCGGCGATTCCTGCCTCAACGCGGTCAAGATCCTCAAGGCCAACGCAGGTACACGATTTATTCAGATCACTACGGGCGGCTGGGACGATCACACCAACATCTACACCGAAACCGTCCTGCCCAATCGTGTCAAGAGCCTCGACGCCGCAGTTGGTCAGCTCATCGCAGACCTCAAGGCAAACGGCCTCTTCAATGACACACTCATCGTGATGGCCGGCGAATTCGGCCGCACCGTAGGCCAGCTCTCTGCAGCCCAGGGTCGGGACCACTACGTGCAGCAGTTCGCCTTCCTGGCTGGAGCCGGCATCAAGGGCGGTCGCGCCATCGGTTCCACCAACTCCCTCGGCTCTGCCACCAGCGACTTCGGCTGGAGCCGCCAACGCGATGTCCGCCCCGAAGATATTGAGGCAACGATCTATTCCGCCATGGGTATCAACTACACCAGCATCCGCTACGACGATCCCTTCAACCGTGGCTTCGAATACGTGCCCTTCGGCCAGGAAGATCTCTACGGCCCCGTTAAGGAGTTATGGGCTTAAGATCGCCCATTAGCTTGTGCAGTAAAAGCAACCCGGTCAGATGGAATGCGCCCATGATAAAAAACATCGGCGGATAGCCAAAGTACGTCACGATGTAGCCGGGCAGTAGCGTCGAGAAAATCACCCCACCCAGGCCTCCCACACTGGCGCCAATGCCAGTCGCGGAGGCCACAGCACTTTTGGGGAAGACATCCGACACGGTCGTATAAAGATTCGCCGACCAACCCTGATGCGCCGTCGTCGCAAGGCTGATCAACCCGATCGCGATAAACGGATTGTCAAATAACACGCTGGTAGCCGCAATTGGCATACAGGCAGCAAAGATCCCCATCGAGACCTTACGTGCCTTACCCACCGGCCAGCCCAGCCGCATGAAGTAGCCCGAGAGCCAGCCTCCCGCAACACTGCCAACGTCGGCCATCAGGTAGATAAACGGGAAGGCCCACGATACCTGCTTCATATCGAAGTGCCGCACATCGTAGAAGTATGGTGGCAACCAGAAGAGATAGAACCACCACACAGGGTCGGAGAAAAACTTGGCCGCCGCAAATCCCCAGGTCTCCTTGAAGCGAGCCACCTGGCCCCAGGTTAGTTTCGCTGCCATCGGCTCGTCGTCTTCTTGCGGTGGCGGTTCAGCCTGCGTGAAGTACCAGAGCGCAAGTACAACCAGCCCACTACTGGCAGTGATCAAAAAGCAGGTGCGCCAGCCAAAATGCGCCGTCATGTAGACAAAAAGTCCTGGCCCGATCATCGTTGCGATATTGGTGCCAGCGTTAAAAATCCCGGTTGCGAAGGCGCGGTCCTTCTTCGGGAACCACTCGGACACACTCTTGATCGCTGCCGGAAAGTTCCCCGCCTCGCCCAAACCAAGAAGCGCCCGGCAGGCGCCAAAGGTCAGCGGATTGCGAATAAAGCTATGCGCTGCAGCAGCCAGACTCCACCAAAGAATCGAGCCTGCATAGCCCAAACGTGTTCCCACCCGGTCGATGAACTTGCCTGCTATCAGAAATCCGATGGTGTAGGAAAGCTGAAACGCGCTCGAGATCTTGCCGTAGAGAATGTCATCGATCGGAATCTCTTTGCGGATTTCCGGCAATAGGATTCCGAGGATAATCCGGTCCAGATAATTGACCGTCGTCCCGAGGAAAAGCAGAGTAAGGATCCACCAGCGCATCTGGCAATTATATGGGTTAGCCCTGACGGGATAGGCTGGACGGAAGAACAATTAGGCAAGCATAATAATTTCAACCATGACGCTGCTGATCTTGACCGCCCTCGAAATCCTCAATCTGGTCGCCGGTGCTGAAGAGCGCCAGCAGGAAATGCGTGCCCGCTACGTCTATCAGGAAGTGCAGGAGAATTGGCGCCTCGACCCCTACGGCCAGCGCATTCAAGGCAGCGAACGCAGCAAAACCTTTGACGTGATCCTGCTCCAGGGCCAGCGATACCGCAAGATGATTGCCCGCAACGGCAAACCCCTCACGCCTGCCGAGCAATGGGAGGTTGAAGAGGATATGAAGCGAGTTGTAGAAGCCAAGCCCGCCACCACCTCCCTGCGGGACCTCGCCAGCACCCACAAGCTCGCTATCAAAGGCGACACCCTCGAAGCCGTCAGTGAAACCAAAAGCCACACATTCACAATCGATTCCAGGACGCACGAAATACTCCGCCACATAACGCAAAACGGCACAACAAGAATGACGATCGACTACACGAGACTCCCCGACGGCACCACCCTCCCCAGCAAGGTGGAAGTAGATTTCACCGTAGGCGATGTCCACGGAATCCAGCGCAGCACCTTCAGCAATTTCGCGCTGAACTAGCAAATCTCCCCCCGGCTTCATGAAGAGACAGAAGTTGAACTAATTTTCTTCAGGAGGCGGACCCTGCAACGTGAAGCCATACGCAGCATCCTCAAGAATCACCACATGTCGAACGGATTGATCCCCCACTAGGTCTACTCGGGCAATACGCTCCACCTGAACAGTCGCAGTCTTCCAATTGAACGAATAGACAATGCTGCGATCCATATCCGCTCTCGCCGGAACCGGAGTGAAAAAAGAAGGTAGCGCCGTGTGTGGGGGTAA
>JAPKYY010000045.1 GCA_026394095.1 Acidobacteriota bacterium
CGGTTTTCAAGACCGGTGCCTTAAACCGCTCGGCCATCCCTCCACTACCCAAATTATCAGACTTTGACCGGATGTCCAGTGCGAGAGCTGGTTTCTGCGGCCTGAATCGCATCGCTGACGTGGAAAATCTCGTCTTGCGTAAGCGTCGCAGGCTTGTTGTTGTAGATCGATTCGAGGTAGTCAACAAAGATCTGGCCGGCTGGAGGCAGGGTTTCCATACGCTTGGGTTTGCCGGATTCCGACAGGATCGTAACGCCAGTCGCGGCCGTGTACTCGACGATACCTTTGGTGCCGGCGATGCGCAGGCGGTCGTCTTCATGGGTGGGTGCGCTGTCGGGACGCAGGTAGTCCATACGCAATTCGGCAACACCACCGTTGGCCAGGCGGAAGACGGCACCAACTACGTTTTCGCGATCGCCGAGGCTGGGGTCTTTTACGTTGGCTTGCCAACAGAAGGCTTCAGTGAATTTTTGCTGACTGGTGAAGTAGAAAAGATCGATCAGGTGCGGGCCAATCCAGAGCATGGTGCTGCCGTAGGAGGCGCGCTTGTTCTTCCACAAACTGCTGGCGCCACGTTTGTAGGATTTCTGCCCGCCCAGCAGAAGCACTTCGCCGATCTCTCCGGAATCGACCACCTGCTTGAGGGCGCGGAATGGGGCTGCATAACGGAGCGGCACCAACATGCCGAGACGTCCTTTGGAATCTTTGGCGACGCGCTTGATCTTTTGCAGATCGGTGCGGGTGATGGCTAGCGGTTTTTCGGCGATGCAGTGGATGCCTCGCTGCAGCGTCGCAAGCACAGCTTTGGCTCGTGCCCCGTCGTCGTTGACTACCGCGACGACATCGGGCTTGATCTCGTCGAGCATCTTTTCCTGGTCGAGGAATGGCTTGGCTTTTTCGAGCCCTTTCTTTTTAGCCAGCGAGGCGAGGGCCGCATCGGTGTAATCACAACAGGCGACAATTTCGACGTCTGGAAGTTGTGGAAGCGGATTCAGGATTTCTGCCAAGTGCCCATCCTGCCCGATTACGGCAACGCGAACTTTGCGCGGCAAGGCAACGGGTGCGGCGAAGGCCGCCGTTGCGATGGCAGAGGCGAACCATTGGCGGCGGCTCCAATTTCTGGCTAAGTCGTTCATGTGCCCCATTATCACGCGATACACTAAGAGTTTTCATGAATACCCGCCGACTCATTTGTACTCTGTTGGGAATGTGGATTGGAGCCAGCCTCTTTATGGCAGCCGTCGCAGCCTTCAGCTTTCGACTTGTCAATGAACTGCTCCTGAATCCGGCAGCGGAGTTAGCGCCCTATCTCAAGGTGCTTGGAGCAGAGAAAATGCGAGTGCTCGCCCGCTATCAGGCCGCTGAATTCAACAGGGCGTTGTTTGAGGGTTGGGGACTGACGCAGATTCTAATTGGATTGCTGATCTTCGGCATCCTGCTCTTTGGGACGAAAGAGGGAAAGCTGATCCTGGGCATTTCCCTGTTCATGGTTCTAATCTCTACCGGGATGCACCTGTTAGTTACGCCTTCTATTGTTGGCTATGGCCGAAGCCTGGACTTTGTTGCACCAGATAAAGAACCGGAACTGCGGAACCGTGTGAGAGCTTTCCACAATGCCTATTCGACACTGGAGGGCGTGAAACTAGTTTGTGGACTGTCCTTGCTGGTGATCTTTTTCCGCGAGACGAGAAAACGAAATGGCAGGGACGGGGACAGCCGCCACGACGACCTGGAACCGGCCTAGTCGGTGAGTACGCCGCGAGCCCGCAGAACTTCGTCGAGCATGCCCATCAACTCCTGACGAGTGATTTCGAAACGATCTTCGCGCTTCATGGCAATCATGTCTTCTGCGGCAATCGGGGCTTCAGGCTGTGCACCCTCAGGGAACTGGATGCCGTAGCGAGACCGGGCCGCCATCAAGCGATCCACTTCACGACGGGGCAATAATCGGGGGCCACCCAGCATTTCGGCAACCAGGGAGATACGGGAAAGATGTTCGACCGTTTCCAACCGGAAAAAAGCCTTCTCGAGTGATTCGCCGTAACAAACGACACCGTGATTGGCCATCAGGAGCGCATCGTGGTTCGGAATGAAGGGCTCGAGCTGACGGCTCAGCTCTGGAGTTCCTGGCAAGCCATAATCGGCAAGAGGTACCGTACCGAGAGTTACAACAGCTTCAGGGAGGATCGCAAGATTCAGAGCTCTGCCTACTACAGCGAAGCCCGTGGAGACGGGGGGATGGGCGTGAACAACGGCATTGACGTCGTGGCGAAGCTTGTAGACAGTGCAATGCATCTGGATCTCGGTTGTACAGGCGCGTTCGCCTTCGAGCTTGCGGCCTTCGAGATCTACGATCAACATGTCTTCAGAACGCATCATTCCCTTGCTGACGCCAGTGGGGGTGCAGAGAATTCGCTCCGAGTCCAGGCGGACGCTGATGTTACCGTCATTGGCTGCAACCCAGCCCTTCTGGTACATCAACTTGCCCACTTCGACAATGGAGTCTGCGATCTGTTTTTTCGACAACATGAAAACTCTTAATTTACACAATTGCGAGGCCCAATGGGGAAGCCTCTGGTGTCTTAATCCTTCTTGTAGACGTGCTTGTTCTTGAAAATCGTTTCACCGAGCGTTTCTTTTACCGCCTGACGCAGTGCATTGTCGCCCTGCATCAAGAGATCTTTGAACTTCTGCTCTGGCCTGCCACGGAAGCTTGTCACATGATAATCCTTCTGGCCGTCGACAGGATCGAGGGTGAAGAAATAGTTTGAGACGCAGCGGCGAGTACCCTTGTGACGCACCGGGCTGACACTGTGCCAGGATGTTTTGTCGGTCTGCATGACGGCCAGGCGGTTGAAGCGGCTTTCAATCGTTCTGGGTTGCCCTTTGGGGCCGCTGTCCCACAATTCCAGATTGCCGCCGTAATCGAGTTTCCAACCAGGGGCGGTGTAGTAAAGGAGGTTCAGTGCCCGGTAGCGCTTGCGCTCAAAGTCGTGCGAGTTGTCCAGATGCGGATTGAGAAAGTGGCCCTCCACCATGGCGCTGATTCCTCCAGCGTATAGGTGCTCGTCTGGGATGAGGCCATGGATCCGGCAGATCTGACTTACTAGCTCTACAACTCCCGGGTCTTGAAAAGCGAAGATCGTCTCTTCGAGAATGCCGGCATATTCGTTCATTTGAACGCCAACGTACTTGAGTTCTCCGAGGTGGCTCTTGAGCACCATCTTTTCCAGAGGAGGGAAGCTGTTGGCGATGGCTGAGGCAAGCTCGGCGGGCAGCAGATCGTCCACCACAAAGCTTTTGACCGTACGCGGAAGATGAAATTCCAGCGATACGCGGGGCGCAGCCACGTGGAGGCGCTCAATAATCATTTCAGCAATTTGTCTGCGATTCCAACTCATAGCAATCCCCCCACTTTACAATTAAATAGTGGAGTCTAGACCAATTTGCCCGAACTGCCGGGCTTTCATCAGCCGAGCCGACCGCGTATGTCCATATTGCGAGTTCGAGTTGGCCCCAGCGCCAAAGACCAATCTGGATGCGGCGCGGAAGCTGGGCAGCCTCCTGCCGGAGAACGGCCAACTGATCGTTTACATCCTTGCCGTGAATGGATTTCTGTATCTGGCCATGGCGTTGTTTAACCAGCAGAATACTCGCGGTGGTGGATTCTTCGATCTCAGCGGCAGCACACTCTTTTTGTTTGGGGCCAAAGAACCCAGTTACATTTTTCATGGGGAGTGGTGGCGCCTGGTGACGGCCGGTTTTCTCCATGCCAGCATCATTCATATCGCGATGAATTCCTGGGGCCTATATGATCTTGGAGCACAAGCTGAGGAAGCCTTCGGCCCGGGGCGTCTACTTGTCATCTATGTTGGGAGTTCGATCACCGGCTTTCTGGCTTCTTGCTATTCGCCGTCGCTCAGTGTAGGTGCATCGGCGGGGATTTTTGGGTTGATTGGGGCGATGATTGCCTTCGGGATCAATCAACGATCGAGCTTTGGAAGCTACGTGAAATCCGCTTATACGCGGACAGCCGTTTGGGCACTGCTGATCAGCTTCATGATTCCCTATACAGACAACTGGGCGCACATCGGAGGGCTTGCCGGCGGGTTTGCTATCGCATATCTGGCAGGACATCCACGGCTTTCTCACCCGCGTCAAGAGCGGTACTGGAACATTGCCGGGCTTGGCGTTTCAGCCTTCGTGTTGATCTGCTTTGTTGTGCAATTCTTTACGACACTCAAGTACCTGCAGAGCTAGGCCTTGCGGCAGATGATTTCGAGATAGTCAATCTCTGCGAAGAAGCCACGCTCGGGCTTGCGGTTGTGGAGATGGGCGAGAGCAAGGAATTCTCGGTCGAGTTCTTCGGTCTCGGCCGGGTTCTTGTTCTCGTAGGCCAACAACACAGGAGCAAGAAATTGTTTCTGACCGGCAAGCCATTGTTCCGGGCTGAGGGCGCGTGGATAGAACGGTCGTTTCGTGATTTGAACACTGGCGAAGTGGCGCGATAGCTGATCTACAACAAAAGCCTCGGTGCCCAAATTGCGTGAGATCTGAATCGCTGCAATCTCGGGCCGGGCACGTCCGCAAATTTCAAAGAGCCGGTGGTTCATTCCGGTGCTGGCCCAACTGGTAAGCGCAAGACAAGCCTGTGGACGCAGAACCCGGGCCGCTTCACGAACGCTGCCTTCTGCATCGTCGCTGAAAATCATGCCAAAGGTGCTGAGTGCCACATCGAAGCTTGCATCGAGGAATGGCAGCGCTTCTGCGCCGGCAAGGTGCAAGTCAAGCTCCACGCCTTCAAAGAGGCTTCTTTCCCGGGCGCGATTGAGGAGTTTTTCAACCGGGTCGGCACCACTGACAACCGCGCGACGCCGGGCGGCGGCCAGTGCGGTATTGCCCGTGCCGCAACCAATGTCTAGCACGCGGTCTCCGGCATATACCGGCACTGCATCACAGAGAAGCTCGCCCACAATCTGGGCTCCAGGGGCGATGCGCGAGAAGTCTCCGGCCTCCCAAAGATTCCTATTCATTTTCATCCTTAAGCAGCGAGTTTCGGCTGATCCGTTCGCCCTTTAGGAGCACGGCAGAGATTCGGCTTAGGCTCTTGACGTCCTTCACTGGATCGCCATCCACAAGCAGCAGGTTGGCATCTTTGCCGATTTCGATTGTGCCAATGCGGCTTCCCTGCCCCAGCAGCTCGGCTGAGGTTCTGGTTGCGGCGATCAGGGCTCGATCTGCAGGGATTCCGGCGGCTACCCAGAGCTCGAGTTCCTGCTGGATCGTTGGCCCGTGAAAGACGAGCGGATTGCCAGCGTCGGTGCCAGTCACGAGTCTGACGCCCGCATCATAGACGCGTTTGAGGTTAGCCTTTACGCGATTCATGTCGATTGCGTATTCGAGATTCGCTGCCTTGCGCGTCATGAGCTTGCGAGTAGATTTGAGCAGATCGAGGGGCACGGCCTGCTGCAAGAGACTGTCATCGAGCAGCGTGATGTCCTGATCGCC
>JAPKYY010000380.1 GCA_026394095.1 Acidobacteriota bacterium
CCCGCAACTGCAACCTCACCCTCTCCACAATCTGAAAATCCTTGAAGAGCGAGAGGTCATGATTCTTCAGCATATCGCTACGTAAGTCCAAGATCCTGGGCGACAGGTTCCCGAGCGTAAATGCCGCCGGCTGCGAAAAGACACTGGTGTCGAATGCACGGGTCAGCCGTTGCCGGATCGGTGTATCCAACGTCGCCTTCTGCCCATTGTTATTCGCTCGCTGTAACGCCTGGAAGATCCCCGCCGCACTCGAAGCGCTAATCCCGAGAGGCGTTCCACTCTGATACGTCGTGATCCCGTTTATCTGCCATTGACCGGCAGCGAGATCCAGCCACTTCGACCATCCGTTGCCAAACTTCTTTCCCCGTCCAAATGGCAACTCGTAGATGTAGCTGATCACAAACCGGTGCGCGATATCGATTGCTGAAATCGACCGGTCATCGCGCATGTTGTAGCTATCCTGATGCGCTTCCCCATCGTCCATATTCTTGCTCCACGTGTAGCTTCCTTCAAAAGAAAGTCCCTGTGAATAGCGTTTGGAAATAGTCGTTTGCAGCGAATGATAGAAACTACTGGCGCCACTCGAGTAGATCGGAACGATATTGCCGAACTGAGGATAAGGCCGCGACAACTGCGCCCTGCTCACCTGGCGCGCAGCAATGATCCCCACTCCGCCCTTGCCAAAGAACGGATTGTCCACCAGTTGGTTCAACTGCGAGCCCAGGGCCATTGCCGACACCGGCAGCTGATTGATATTCAGCCCGCTCTCGGTATTGCGAAAGAGGTGAAAACCACGTGTCCCAACATAGGCAACTTCCAGCTTGATCTGCCCTGGCAACTGCCGCTGGATGTTGGCATTCCACTGCCGCGTCCAGTTGGTCAGCATGTCGCGAGTCGCTGCCTCAATCGTGCTGCCTACCTGAGTGTTGAGTCCGGCGCTCGCACCGGTCGGAGCCGGGAAACCACTCGGATAAGGATTGCGCAAAAGGAAGTTCGGTGTAATTCCGTCTAGCGAGGTCACCCACACGTTGTCCGTCCGAAATCCTTGCGTTCCAATCGTACCGGCAGCGGCTCCAAAACTCGCTCCATACAGGTGGCCAATACCAGCCCTCACAACTGTCTTTGAGTTCAATTGATAAGCAAAGCCCAAACGGGGTGCAAAGTTATTCCGGTCCGGGAAAAACTGTTCGCGGCTGATCCCGTTGGTGCCAAGAAACACCAACCCGCCCTTCAAGCCCGGCAATGCGCTCGCCAGAGGCGCTGCCGCATTTGGGTCGAAATAATTCGCCCGGTTAAACCTTTCGGTTCTTGGCGTATCAATATCCCAGCGCAAGCCCAGATTTAGCGTCAGCTTGTTGGTAATCCGCCAGTCATCTTGAAAGTAGCCGGCATAGTACAGGCTCTGTGTGGCCACATTCTTGAAGTTCTGAATCAGCGATCCACTAGACCCCGTCCCCAGCATCAGCGATGCCAGACTGCTCCCGGCAACCGCAGAGGCCTGATTCGGATTCGGCCCCTGCGTCATCCCGGCAGAGAAGTTGAAATCACCCGCCGAACGGGCTTCATTCGTATTCACTCGCAGCATTCGCCCCTCAAAGCCCATCTTCATCGTATGCCGGCCAATAATCTTGGTCCAGTTCGCCAGGGCCGTATAACTCATGAACGCATTCGTGCGATTGTCACCACCACCGATCCCGACATAGTTCGTTGCGGCAAAGCCAGGGAACAATTGAAAGTCTGGTGCCTGGTCATAACTCGTAGGCAAACCGAGCGAGGAAGGCTTAAAGCCCAGGCTCTGATTGTTATAGCGGTAAAGAGTCCGCGCAAAGCCAAGCCGCACATTCAGGATCGAGGTCGCAGAAATAGTATTCGTATAATCCGCCACCGCCCCATGTACATGGTCTTCTTCAACAATTCGGCCTTCTGCGATGGCCAGATCCTTCGGGAAAGACGTAATCGGGACTGACTCATTCAGCCGAGTCGAATAACGTCCAAAGACCCTCTGCCGTGCATTGATATTGCGGTCTACGCGGTAATCGTGTTGAGTGATATTGTTCTGCCCAGATCCGGACAAAGCGTAGTTGTTGGCATTTGTAATGGAATCACCCACTGTGTTCGCTGTCGGAAAATACTTCAACACATTGGCCGCTACCGGATCCACGCGTTGCTGCGGCACCCTATTTCCTGCAAAAGGATCACGGATGAACCCTCCGGCAGGATTGGCCCGCGTCGAAAACGGATCGAAGATCTGAATCAAAGCAGCCTGGTTGTTCACCCGATTGAATGTCCGCGAGAAGTCACCCTGACGTTCGAGCTCGGTAGGCACAGAGAAAGTTCGATTCGCAAAAGTCCGCGCCCTCAATCCCTCAAACGAAACCATGAAGAAAGTCTTGTCTTTCTGAATCGGTCCTGACAACGTATACCCGAACTGCGAACGCTTAAAGCTCGCAAGCGGCCTCCCTCGCGAGTTGTCGAAAAAATTATTCGAGTCCATCACCGAGTTCCTCAAGAACTCATAAACGCTGCCATGAAATTGGTTGCCCCCACTCTTGAAGATGATGTTCAGTACACTCCCCATTGACCGCCCAAACTCCGCCGCATAATTCGACCCCATCACATTGAACTCTTGAATCGCATCGACGCTTGGAAACACGCTAATCCCGCCACTCAACCCATTCACCGTCGAATGCGATGCCGACACACCATCAATCAATGTGTCCATCATCCTCGCCCGAGCCCCATTCACCGAATAGCGCATTTCTCCATAGCTATTGCCAATTGTCCCGGCAACCCCAGGCGTCAGAAAAATCAGCGAGTACACATTGCGCGTGTTCAGCGGCAGATTCACAATGCTCCGGTTATCCACCACCTTGCCAATCGAACTCGTCGCCGTTTCAAGCTGTGTCGCGTCAGCACTCACTTCAACCCGCTCAGCCGCTTCACCCACCGGCATAATAATGTCCACCTGCGC
>JAPKYY010000706.1 GCA_026394095.1 Acidobacteriota bacterium
GAAAGCGAACGCGGGCCCCGTAGATATGGTCTTCATCCACGGGGCCTCAGCCGAAGCCTTCCGTTTTTATTCAAAACAACTCCAGTGGACACCCTATCGAGCCTACACGGCTGATTCGGGATGGCCCTGCTGTGCGCGCAATGGCGATACTTCGAGGGGAAGCGATCTTTCGCAGCTGCAAGCCGACCTTGAGATCAAATTGCCTTGGCCTTTGCGAAGCCGCATCTGGCTTCTGTACACCAATCGAATGAGTCATTACCAGTTCCAGCGATTCGACGAGAGACCGGCTGCCGCGGCATTTCTCAAATCCAAAGCTTGCAGGCCAATTCCAGGTCCTTCATTTTCACAAGTGGGCCTTGCAGCCTGGGACTGCCCCTAGGCTCGCGCTAAACTTACAAAAGTGTCTTTAACCCCTTTGTCGATGGTAATCATTGATGACAACCTCGACAGCCTAGAAATGATGCAGGATGCCCTGCACGAAGAGGGCATCGAGGTTCATTGCTTCAGCGAACCAGAAATCGGTCTCGACTTCATCCGGAAAAACCGGCCTCAGATTGTAATGACCGATCTGGTAATGCCCGTCATGGATGGAATCGAAACCCTTGAACACATCATGGCGTTCGACCCCACCATCGACGTCATTTTGATGACAGCCTATTACTCGACAGAATCAGCAGTCGAGGCCATTCGCAAGGGAGCTACAGACTATCTCGACAAGCCAATTTCGCTAGAGACTCTTCGCGACCGGGTGGGCAAACTCGCACGGCTGCACCGGGCCAGAATCCACGCCCTCGACCCAGATCATGCTGCCACCAATACCAACTATTTTGAAGGCATGGTGGGCAACAGCCCGGAGATGTGGCAACTCTACTCGAAGATTCAGAAAGTTGCACCGCACTATCGCACCCTGCTCATCCGTGGAGCAACCGGAACAGGTAAAGAACTCGTTGCCCAGGCGCTTCATCATCTCAGTGCAACGAAGGAAGAGTTTGTACCCCTGAACTGTTCGGCTGTTGTTGAAACTCTTTTTGAGAGCGAACTATTTGGTCATCTCAAAGGGGCTTTTACGGGAGCGACCGACAATAAGATTGGGCTCTTTGAACACGCCCACAATGGCACACTCTTCCTCGATGAAGTGGGCGACATGCCACTCTCCACTCAGGCGAAGCTTCTCAGGGCGCTACAGAATCAGGAAGTGCAGCCCCTCGGCTCGCTGCGGGCCCGCAAAGTCAATGTCCGCGTAATTGCAGCCACACACCGGGACCTGCGTGCAATGATCCAACAAGGACAATTCCGGGAAGATCTCTTCTACCGTCTCTCGATGGTCGAACTTGAGGTGCCGCCCCTGGTTGAGCGGCAAGGTGACATCGAATTGCTGGCAAGGAGCTTTCTGCAGAAATGGGCGAAGCAGTACGGCCGATTCATTACTGATTTCACGATGCGGGCACTGCTTGTCCTCAAACGCCACAATTGGCCGGGTAATGTCCGGGAGCTCGAAAATGCAATCGGTCATGCCGCCATCATGAGCGCGGGGCCAGTCATTGATGCCAGTGATCTTCCCCAATACCTGCTTCAGTCTGCATCTGAGACTCAGCCCGCTCAAAGCGCCACAATTCCGTCGCTGGCCGACCTGGAAAAAGAACTTGTGATCGATGCGCTCAAGAAGAGCCGATCCAATCAGTCTGAGGCCGCGCGCATCCTTGAGATCAGCCGGGACAAGCTCAGATACAAGATGAAGAAATACGGGCTGGTTTAGCGCGTGATGCGCAGGCCAAGCGTAAACTGCTGCACGCCAAAGGCTTCGTAGGCATAAAACGTCTGCCCCATCAAAACATTGCGCCATTCGGCCAGCAGGCCCATACCACTTGCG
>JAPKYY010000662.1 GCA_026394095.1 Acidobacteriota bacterium
AATGGCTTTGCCGCACACCTGATCGGTTACATCGGTGAAGTTTCCGAAGCTGAACTCAACCTGTCCGACTTTGCGAAGTACCAGCAGGGCGATCTGGTTGGCAAGACCGGGATTGAGCGCCAATACAACGATCTGCTTACCGGCGAAGATGGACAGCGGCAAGTTCTTGTTGACAACAAGGGAAATGAACGGCGAGTCCTCGGAATGAAAAAGGCCGTTCCCGGAAAATCCATCGAGCTCACTTTGGATCTGGACGTTCAGACCGTCATGGAACTCGCGATGGATGGCCGCCGCGGCGGTGCAGTTGCACTTGATCCACGTAATGGTGAAGTGCTGGCTATGGTTTCCCGGCCTGGCTTCGATCTGACAAAGCTATCTTCGCGGGAGCGCACCAAGCAATGGAAAGAGATCTTTTCCAACCCCGAGAAACCCTTGCTCAATCGTGCAATTCAAGCCCAACTCGCTCCCGGATCCACATTCAAGCCGATCGTAGCGCTTTCTGCACTCGAAAGCGGAGAGATCACAAATGAGACTTCATTCAACTGCACCGGCTTATTCAACTTCCCCGGCAGACCTTTTCACTGTCACGCAAAGAAAGGTCATGGCGCAACTTCGCTAAAGCGGGCCATTGCGCAATCCTGCGACGTTTACTTCTACAACGTAGGCCTGAAAATCGGCATCGATCAGATATCCAAATACGCCGAGATTGCAGGCTTTGGTGCCAAGACTGGGATCGATCTTCCCGCAGAGGCCGAAGGTACTTTGCCCTCGAGCAAATGGAAGATCCGCGCACTTCGAGAGAAGTGGTACGGTGGCGACACCGTATCCGTTGCCATCGGGCAAGGCTACCTGACAGCAACTCCAATCCAACTAGCTCACGCTATTGGCGGGATGGTGATTGGTGGCATTTGGCACACTCCTCATTTGCTTAAGGGCGACGCACCAGCCAAGCCTGCCCGAAAAGCTGATCTCGATCTTGAGCATGTCCGTCTTGTTACCGACGGTATGTGCGAAGTTGTCAATGGTGCTGGCACCGCGTATGGCTCGCGCATTCCCGGCATTGAGATGTGCGGCAAAACGGGCACAGCCCAAACTGCCTCCAACGAATACCAGAAGGCAAAGAACATTCGCCTGAAGGATAATGCCTGGTTTGTCGCCTTTGCTCCCCGCGTCAATCCCGAAATCGCAGTAGCCGTCCTCTTTGAAGAAGGCGAACATGGCCCAATGGCTGGAACCATCGCACGCGACATCGTCAAAGCCTACTTCGACAAGAAAACCCGCAAAGAGGTTTCTCAAACTCAACCATCAACCGTAACCGCAAGTCTGCCGGTTCCTCCATCTGGAGCCGCAAACTGATGCTCTCTTTCCGCACCCTGAGAGATGTCGATTGGACACTACTGATTCTCACTCTCATCCTTTGCGGCATCGGTGTTCTGCAAATCTATTCGGCCACTCAATCTACTGGAGAAGCGGACCGCTGGTGGAAGCAGGTGATCTACATCTGCGCCGGCCTCATCGTTTTTTATCTGGTGAGTCAGGTCGACTATCACACACTGGTTGGCCAAGCCCCCCTGATGTACATCATTTTCGGGGGCATACTTGTTTTCCTGCTGATACTGAGTCGCGTCGTACTGGGCGCGAAACGGTGGATTGGCCTCGGGGCCGGCTTCAAATTGCAGCCCAGCGAATTCATGAAACTGATTCTGATTCTCTTTGTGGCTCGATACATATCAGAACTCAAAACCGACTCGATGAGTCTTCGTGATCTTTTAAAGCTCTGTGGTCTGGTGCTTGTCCCCTTTGTTTTGGTTGGGCTTCAGCCTGATCTCGGAACCGCTCTCTGCTACTTGCCAATTCTCGCAGTTGGCGTTTTGCTTGCTGGCCTTACCAGGCAACAGGCAATGTCCATTCTGATCATTCTGCTTCTCATTGTTCCCTCCGGTTGGTTCGCCCTGAAGGATTACCAAAAGGCTCGAATTACTAGCTTTATGGATCCCGCCTCAGACCCTCAGGGGTCGGGGTATCAGGTGATGCAGTCCAAAATTGCAGTTGGTTCCGGAGGGATGTGGGGCCTTGGCGTAACCCGGGGAATGCAGATCCAACTCCGCTTCTTACCCTTTGCCCATACGGATTTTATCTTTGCCGCTTTTGCTGAAGAACATGGCTTCGTCGGCGTGGTCACCGTACTTGGGTTATATTTCCTACTATTGATGCAAATTTTGCAAAACGCACAAACTGCCCCAGACCGGGCAGGCACCGCCATTTGTATGGGCGTAGGTGCGTTACTGCTTTTCCACGTTCTGGAGAATGCTGGGATGGTTGCCGGGCTAATGCCAGTGGCGGGAATTCCCTTGCCATTGATGAGCTATGGCGGCTCGAGTATTCTCTCGTTTTTCCTCATGCTGGGGCTCGTTAACAACGTACGCCTCCGGCGATTCTTGCAGTAAGATGACCTGGGCCAAACTATGAACGCCTTGGGCTACAACAATTTGGAACTATTTTGCCGAGACGCTTTTGCCGGACTTCTCCCCGCTTCAAGGATGACGCCTTGCGGCTCTGCCGCCGCACGCGATTTCTCCGCGGGCCAGTTTCCGGCCACCAAACGCTTCTATACGCACTCAGTGCATTTCGCGTCTTGTTTCGAGTCGAGTTGATTTCCAGAGTTGTATTCCAGGCCGACGGTTCTCCCAGGATCCTTAAGGAGATGCCTGATGGCAAAAGAGTTAGTAATTTCCACTGGGCGGCACGAAACCCGTGTCGCCATCATGGAAGAAGACCAACTGGTCGAAATTTATTTCCAGCGCGCTAACGAATATTCGCTCGCCGGTTCGATTCACAAAGGACGCGTAACGCGTGTTCTTCCTGGAATGCAATCCGCCTTCGTCGACCTTGGTCTCGAACGCGATACATTCCTCTACGTCTCTGACTTCTTTGAAGAGAATGAAGAATTTGAAAAGATGCCTGAAGGGCGAGAGCGTACCGAACGTACCGAGCGCCCCGATCGCGACCAGAACCGTGGCCGCGGTCGAGATGGCCGTGACGGTGGACGTGGCCGAGGCCGCGATCGTCGCGAACCGCTGGTAGTTCAAGCCGCTGCCGCTCCTGCTCAGGAAGCTCCAATTGCTGCGGTGGCGACTGACGCCCCTCGAGTGGTTGTCGAACGTCCAGCCTCCGGTGATGGAGAAGATCAGCGCCGCGGCAATCGACGCCGGCGTCGGGGTCGTTCCGCTCAGGGCGGTAACTTTCCGGAGTCGAAGTTTGCCGATACAACCGAAGAAGAGGAAGCCGTAACCGAAGAGCTCGAAGCAGTCATCGAAGCGCAAGAAAACGTGGATGCGCCTTCGATGCCGATTCTGCTCCCAGGAGAAACGCTCTCGAAGTACCGAGGCCGGCCCTCAGAAGCAGCAGCCTCCTTCGAGGATGAAGTCGAAATTGAGGCCGAAGAAGTAGATGAACCAGAGCTCGTCTTTGAAGCTGCCCCCGAAGCCCATGAAGCTCAAGAAGCTCAAGTAACACCGCTCAAAGCAATCACCCCCGAGTCCATTGCTGAGCAGCGTGAAGCCGAAGTGCTTGAAGAAGTAAAAGAGCATCTCGCCGAGATGGCAAAAGAGAATGAAGAGCAGCGGGACTTCGAAGAAGCCGAACGCCTGGTCTACGAAGACAAGGAGAACGCCGAGGCAGAAGCTGCCATGGCTGCATCTGCCCAGTTGAACATCCAGGATTCAGATGATGATACCGAAGATGACATCCAGGTGGAGACTTCACTCGATACGGCTGGTGCTGATATTGATGATGCTCAAGAAAGGGCTGAGGGCGAATCTCCCGATGCCGATGGCGTACTCCCATCGCTGGGTTACTCCGCTCATTTGCGCCAGACCGACCAGCGCTTCCTCCAGCAGAGAGCGCCACAAGAGGGCAGCGAAGGCCAGGATCGCGGCGGCAGGCGTCGTCGCAGGGGTGGTAGAGGCAGAGACCGTGAGCGTGCCCCAGAGGCCGCTGCCGCAGTAACTGAATCCCCAGTAGTGATCGAAGGCGAAGAATCCGCAGTATCGTCAGTCGAAGCTCCCGCTGAGACAAGCCCACGTCGTGAAGATGGACGTCGTGACGGACGCAACCGTCGAGACCGTGGAGATCGCTCTGAACCCCGTCTGGAGCGCACTACAACGGAACGTACGGATCGGCCAGAGCGTTCTGGCGATCGCAACGACCGTCCAGATCGTGAGCGCCGTCCACAGCCTTCTATTACCGAGCTCCTCAAGGAAGGCCAGGAGATCCTGGTTCAGATTGCAAAAGAGCCGTTGGGGCAGAAGGGGGCGCGAATCACCTCCCATATCGCCCTGCCCGGCCGCTATTGCGTCTACATGCCTACTGTCGACCACACGGGTGTTTCCCGCAAGATTGCATCTGATGAAGAGCGTCTTCGCCTGAAGCGCATTCTCCAAAGCCGTAAAGAAGGAATCCCTGGCGGCTTCATTATCCGCACAGCAGGTGAAGGCCGGACAGAGGAAGAAATCCTGGCCGATATCGACTTCCTCAGCAATCTTTGGGTGGACATCCGCAAGAAGGCCGAAAGCAAGCCGGCCCCTGCTCTCATCTACCACGACCTCGAAATTGTCGAACGTGTTCTTCGCGATCAGCTCGGCCCCGACTTTAAGTCGATCTGGGTCGACAACGAAGAGATCTACGAGAGCATCCTGCGCTTCCTCGAGCGCTTCCAGCCGATGATGGTTTCTCGCGTCAAGATGTACACGCGCCAAGCCTCTATCTTTGACAATTTCGGAATTACGCAGGAGCTTGAAAAAGCTCTCCGTCCGAAGGTCTGGCTGAAGTCGGGTGGTTACATCGTAATCAATCAGACCGAAGCACTTGTTGCCATTGACATCAATACTGGCAAGTTCGTTGGCAAGTCCAATCGGCTCGAAGACACGATTGTCAAAACCAACATCGAGGCCATACGTGAAATCGTTCGCCAGGTCCGCCTGCGCGACCTCGGCGGTATCATCGTCATCGACTTCATCGACATGGATGAACGTAAAAATCGCATGAGGGTCATGCAGGCGCTTGAAGAGGCCATGCGTGCCGATCGCGCCCCCTATAAGATCCTTCAGTTCAACGACTTTGGGCTGGTTGCGATCACTCGTAAGCGTGTCAAGCAGTCACTCGAACGAACTCTATGCGCCCCTTGCCCCTATTGCGAAGGTTCAGCCTACGTTAAGAGCGTACAAACTGTCGTTGGCGAAATTCTCAATGAAGCCAAGAAATTGGCCCGGGCTCTCGAAGATTCCAAGGACGTTCTGCTCCGCGTGAACCCCGAAGTGGCCAAGGTCTTCAAGTCTTCCGATAATCAATACCTCGAAGAGCTTGAAGAGATTGTAGGTCGCCCTGTCATGGTCGTT
Organism: Acidobacteriota bacterium; assembly: GCA_026394095.1. Taxonomy (GTDB): domain Bacteria; phylum Acidobacteriota; class Terriglobia; order Bryobacterales; family Bryobacteraceae; genus Bryobacter. The sequence continues at coordinate 5,397 of JAPKYY010000662.1, forward strand.
TCTGACGGCTTGATTCATCAGGAAAAATTCGATTTGGCCTAGAGTTCGATTCCATGAATGCCATGCGATATCAACTTATCCTGGTATTGTTTCTGATCCTGAAAACGAAAAGCTCCGCACAGGAGCTTTTCGTTTTTTCAGATCTTGCACTCTTCGCCCAGAAAGACCTAACCAAAATCGACTGCGATTCGCTGTTGGCATTCAAAGAGTATGAGGTTTTGTCTCCAGCTCTTGAGCGAGGTGAGTTCCTTACGTTATTGGTAGTCGTCAAGCATTTGGCGGGCCAAGCCTTTGTGCTCGAGACAGGGCAGTATCCACATGGTGCACTCTCGCTTCGCAGTTTCCGGCTTTTCCCTGGCACTGACAACCCACTGGAGCTAGCCAGTGTCTCGACCTCCCTTCGTGGCCGTATCGGGGAGCACCAGTCCTGCGCTGTTTTCATTCTTGATGCCGAGGTGCCAAAAAATATGCCGGAGGGCCGGTTGAAGCTGGAGCCGGCGCTATGGGTTCCCGGATCGGCCTCTCAAAATGGCTGGCTGCGATACCCCATGGAAATTAGAATTATGCAAAGTGAAGCTGGCCCAGTTCGAATCCAGCCCACGTGCACCACATCAACTCTCACGCTGAACCATCTTCTGGTTCGGAACCTCAGTCGCGAAGGGTTCGATTGCCTCAGTCTGGCTGAGCATCGGGTCGATATCCAATCTATTCTCAGACAACGTCGTTTGAGAGGAAAAAACAAGTAGCTCGTAGCTGATTTGCTACACTAGAAAAAACAGGCTGGAGAGGTGGCCGAGCGGTTTAAGGCGCACGCTTGGAAAGCGTGTGTACAGGAAACTGTACCGAGGGTTCGAATCCCTCCTTCTCCGCCATTCACAAATCTTCCCCCCGATCTGCAGCACCCTTCTCCCCACAATCTCAATCCCAAACCCTTCAAGCCCAAC
>JAPKYY010001019.1 GCA_026394095.1 Acidobacteriota bacterium
ACTTCTTAAGATTGTGACTGAAAAGTAGCGGTAGAAGCTAAGAGCGTGCGCTATTTTGAACTGCCAGTGGCTCGGTGATTTCAGAGTTGGCAGGAGTACTGTCTTCCAGCCTTGGCTGAACGCGAGCTGCTGTTTCAGGCAGATTGGTATGCCACCAGTCTGCGGCGTCATCATGTGTGAAGGCAGGCATTTCATGGGCGATAGCGCGAAGGCGCCGTTGTAGATCCTGAGCGCTTCTCGGCCGGTTCTCGGGTTTCTTCTCGAGCAACTGCATCACGATCATCTCGAGCGCCGGAGGAATCGGAAGTTCGGTTCGCTCGCTCAGCGGGACGACGGGTTTCTGAACATGGGCCAAAGCAAGAGCGGTTGGTGTTGACTCTGAGAAGACCAGTTGGCCGGTGAGCAGGTAGTGGGCCACACAACCCAGGCTGTAGAGGTCGGCCCGGCCATCGATCTTTGATTCTCCGAGTGCGATCTCCGGAGGCAGGTAGGCCGGCGTGCCGGTTGCTACTCCATCCAGGGTCATCATTGAGGCATCCTGCACCATGTTGGTTTTGACTAATCCGAAGTCGAGCACTTTGCTGAAGTCGTACTGCATACCCATCTTGGCCAGGATCAAGTTGCGTGGCTTGATATCGCGATGTACGAGACCGGCACGGTGGGCTTCTTCGAGGCTCTCAGCGACCTGGATGAGAATGTTGATAACTCTGCCAGGCTGCAACGGTCCGTAGCGCTCAACGAGGGACTGGAGATCGATGCCGTCGAGCAATTCCATGACGTAGTAGAAGGTGTTGTCTTTGGTGCGGCCGAAATCAAAGAGGGCAACCGTGTGAGGCGAACGAAGGCTTGCAGTGGCTCTGGCTTCCCGCTCGAAGCGCTTGCGCATTACGTTTTCCTGGCGGGCGTTTACCCCTGCCAAAACGTCGGCACGGATGAGCTTGATGGCTGCATCACGGGCAAGCATCTTATGACGAGCCCGCCAGACCTCACCCATTCCGCCTTTGCCGATCAAATAATCAAGCTGGTAGCTACCGAGCTCTTCTGCCTTGACCTGTGTGATCTGCATTTGGAACATGCGCTTGTTGAGGATGTACATCCAGATGGCCATGAGGAAGTTGGGGAAAAGCCAGATTGCCAGACGATTCAATGGAAGAGGATCGAATCCGTAGAGCGAGAGGTTCAGGTAATAAGCGGCTGGCCAGGCACAGGCCGACAGGATGGCCGCCATGCCCGCCTTGAGAGGGACATTTGGTAGGACCAGCCCACAGATTGAGAGCCAGATAGCGACAGCTGAGTGGCCGAGGACGACGTCGTCTTTCCAGGGCCTTGATGTTTCGAGCATCGAAATTGCAAAGGCGACGTAGACCTGAAATACGATGCCCAGATCGAGCAGCGTCTGCTTCTTTACCCAACCGTTTCTTTGTACTGCGAAGAAGCCACCAGCCAGGAGGAAGACGCCGAGTAAGCTGAGCCGGACCGAAGCGAGATCCGCCATGGCGTTGAGTTCGGGCTGCAGCCATTGTTCCAGGGCGAAAAGGAGGATGGTTGAGACGGCGCAGAGGATCGTAATCCAGCACAGGCGGTCTGCTGCTTTCTCAAGCAAAGCCGGCGGTAGCTGAGTGGAGACCGGACTGGCACTGTCGCCCGTCGTCTGGTTTCCTCTAATGATCTCCATGCCAAATCTCCAATATGGATTTAGATTCCGCGGTGTGCCAAGAGTTGCACTGAAATTAGCGGTCACTAACCTATACGCGATGTCTCAGGCTTTGGAAGATCAATCTTTCATAAATTCTTAAAAAAAGACTTGAATACTAAAGATTGGTTAATCTTTTGTCGGAGTCGCCGAAGCGATCCAGCTTGACGCCCATGCGGTCCATCATGGAAAGGTAGAGGCTGCAGGCGCGGCGGTTGTCGTCGCCCTTGTCGGTGTAATCGAGGTTGCGGCCAGTCTCAAGGCTGCCACCGGCCTTGCCTGCGAGCAGGATGGGCATCTGGTCTGCGCTGTGCGTGTCGCCGTCGAAGAGGTTTGAGCAAAGCATGATCATCGAGTTGTCGAGCAGGGACATGCCGCCCTCGTCGATTTTCTTCATGCGGTCGATGAGGTAGGCGAATTGCTGGATGTGGAACTGGTTCGTCTTGAGGTACATGGCTTCGGCCAGGGCGGCTTTGCCGTTGTGGGTGAGATCGAGGTGGAGGGCACCCTTGACGCCTTCGAGGAACTTGAAGTTCATCTGCGAAAGATCGTTGTTGAGCATCAGGGTGGCGATGCGGGTTTTGTCCATCTGGAAGCCGAGGACGACGAGGTCGAGCGTGTGTTCGGGTTTGACCTTCTGCCAGCTCTTTCCGCGGCGGCCCGCGGCGTACGGCGCACCGAGCGCTTTGAGCATGACCCCTTC
>JAPKYY010000413.1 GCA_026394095.1 Acidobacteriota bacterium
TGCTTGAACTTGTGGCGTCTATCGCGCTGGTGTTGCTCACTGCGAAACCCTCCTCGGCATTGTGGATCGCCAGCTCGATGACGCTACTCGTCTGGGTCTCGACGATGGCCATTCAGGTACCGATGCACTCTCGACTGGCATTTGGATTCAATTCAGCGACCTGGAAGAATCTCGTAGCATCCAACTGGATAAGAACGATTGCCTGGACAATTCGGTCTATCCTTCTTGTTTGGGTGATATGAAAATCAATGGCTAAACATCGAGTTGTTATTGTCGGCGGCGGATTTGGCGGCTTGCATGCCGGTAAGGCGCTGCACCACAAAGATATCGAAGTCACTCTTCTGGATAGAAGAAACTACCATCTCTTTCAACCGCTTCTTTATCAGGTGGCAACAGGCGGTCTCTCTCCGGGAGAAATCGCGGCTCCCTTGAGAGCCATCTTTGAATGGCAGAAGAATTTGCGCGTCCTGATGACAGAAGTCACCGGCTTCGATATCGACAAGCGGCAGGTACACACCCGTATGGGGGACATCCCTTACGATTCACTCATCGTTGCTGCCGGGGCCCACAGCACCTACTTCGGGAACGAAAGATGGTCGACAATCGCGCCCTCGCTCAAAAACATTGAAGACTCGACCAGCCTCCGCGCACGTATCTTTGGAGCCTTCGAAGAAGCAGAAAAAGAGACCGACCCGGACAAACGCAGAGCGCTACTCACATTCCTCATCGTTGGTGGCGGGCCTACTGGAGTTGAATTGGCGGGAGCACTCAGCGAAATCGCCAACGACGCCCTGAAAGAAGACTTCCGAACCTTCGACCCGGAAGACGCCCGCATCATGATTCTCAATTCGGGGCCACGCATCCTCTCGACGTTTTCAGAGAGTCTTTCGAAATCGGCGGAACTGCAACTAATTCGACTGAACGTTCTTTGCCGGGCTGGTGTGAGAGTAGTGGATGTCAGCCCGGAAGGGGCAACCGTCACTGTAGAAGGCCGGCAGGAGTTCATGCCCGCTCGTACTGTCATTTGGGCTGCGGGTGTTACTGGCTCTCCCCTGGGAAAAGCCCTTGCATCAGCAACGGGACAGGAGTTGGCGCGCGGCGGCAAACTTGTCGTTGAGCCGGACTGTACCCTGCCGGGCCACCCCGAGATCTTTGTAATCGGCGACATGGCGCACTTCCAGCACGGCCTCGAACAACCGCTGCCGGGAGTTTGCCAAACTGCCATGCAAATGGGAGACTATGTCGGCGACCTCATCCAGAAGCGGCTCGAAGGACGCAATGTGCCTGCCTTCAAGTATTGGGACAAGGGCAATATGGCGGTCATTGGCCGCAACCGGGCTGTAGCGCAAATTGGCAAATTCGAGTTCACAGGCTACTTTGCCTGGCTTCTCTGGGCCGTTATCCACGTGCTCTACCTGGTGAACTTTCAATCCCGCATCATCGTCGCCATCCGCTGGGGCTTTGACTACTTCAGCTTCAATCGCGGCGCACGGCTGATTACGCGGCAGGATCCACCGGCTCAAGAATCTTGACCGAACGTTTTTTGTTCGAAACCACGATGTGGCAGCGGTGTTTCAGCTTACCGTTGAGTTCGACAGAAAGTGGTTTCGTCGCCGGATAGTCGAAGGTCAATACATCCCCCACCTTTAGCTTC
>JAPKYY010000087.1 GCA_026394095.1 Acidobacteriota bacterium
CCGCGAATTCACTGAAGTCAAAACCCCCTACGGCCCTGTCCAGATCAAGGTCACCGCCAACGGCTTTGCCCCTGAATTCGACGACTGCCAAGCCCTCGCCCGCGAGAAGAACGTTCCCCTCAAGGAAGTTCTCTCGGCCGCCAATTTTGCATATCTGAAGACGAAAGCCTAATGTCCAAGTACTACCTCACGACCCCGATTTATTACGTCAACGCCGCCCCTCATATCGGACACACCTATACGACGCTGGTCGCCGACACGATCAAGCGCCTCAAGGCCATGCAAGGCATCGAAGCCTACCTCGTAACCGGCACCGACGAACACGGCCAGAAGATCGAGCGCGCCGCCGCCAAGATCGGCAAGAGCCCGCAAGAATACACAGACCTGATTTCTGCTGAATTCGAACAGACCTGGAAGCAACTCGGCCTTTCGATCGACAAGTCGCAACGCACCACCTCGCCCCAGCACGCCGCTGCCGTTGCCAAGCTCTTCGCCGCCTGCGATGCAGCCGGCTACATCTACAAAGGCAGCTACACCGGCTACTACTCGGTTACCAGCGAAGCCTTCGTAGCCGACGCCAAAGAAGGTGATGTTGACCCGGATTCCGGCCAACCCCTCGAGCTCGTCACCGAAGAGAACCTCTTCTTCAAGCTCTCCGCCTTCCAGGACAAGATCATCGAATTGCACGAAACGAATCCACAGTTTCTGCAGCCCGATTCCCGCCGCAACGAGGTCCTCGCTTTCCTCAAGAACGAGAAGCTGCAAGACCTCTCGATCAGCCGCACCACCGTCAAATGGGGCATCCCCGTCCCCGAGCATCCCGGCCATGTCTTCTACGTCTGGTTCGACGCACTGATGACGTACTGGTCTGCCGTCGAGGGTACAGACCTTTGGCCCGCCGATCTCCACTTGATGTCTAAAGAGATCGTGCGCTTCCACGCCATCTACTGGCCAGCCTTCCTGATGGCAGCCGGCTGGCCCCTCCCCAAGCGCATCTACTCGCACGGCTGGCTGCTCTTTGAAGACAACAAGATGTCCAAGAGCCGCGGCAACATCGTCCGCGCCACGCCCATTCAGAAGGTGATGGGCTTCGACGCCCTGCGCTATTTCCTGCTCCGGGAGATCCCTTTTGGCTCTGACGGCAGCTTCAGCTTTGATGCCCTGGTCGCCCGCTACAATTCAGATCTCGCCAACGGCCTTGGCAACCTGCTCAGCCGCACTCTGTCGATGATCCTTCAGTACCGCGAAGGCAAGGTTCCAGCACCCGTAGAAGCCGACGCCTCAGCAATCCCGGTCGCCCTGGCCCACTACGAAAACTTCGAGTTCCACAAGGCGCTCGAGACCATCTGGCGCTGGATCGGCGACCTCGACAAATACATCGTCGAGAACGCTCCCTGGAAGCTCGCCAAAGACTCCTCACCCGAGGCCCAGGCGCGCCTCGACGCCGTCCTGTACCGGTGCTTCGAGAGCCTGCGTTTGATTACTGCCCTTGCCGCTCCCGTGATCCCTGAGTCTGCTGCCAAGATTGCATTGCAGCTCAACATTCAGGGGCCGCTCACCTGGGGCCATACGCCGCAAGGCCATGCAATTGGCGAGATCTCGCCCATCTATCCGCGCCTCGACGCCAAGGTTGCCATCGAACAAATGAAGACACTCGAAGACGAAGAACTCGCCCGCCAGAACACTCTGCTCGGCAAGGTGGAAGAAGCCCCGGTGGTCAATATCCCACCCATCGCCGAAACCATCTCGATCGACGACTTCGTCAAGGTCGACCTCCGGGTTGGCATCGTCCTCAGCGCCGAAAACGTCAAGGGAGCCGACAAGCTCCTCCATCTCAAGATCGACATCGGCGAGCCCACCGGCCCACGCACCATCGTCGCCGGCATCGCCAAGGCTTACTCGCCTGAGTCCCTGATCAACCGCAAGGTGGTCATCGTTGCCAACCTCGCCCCGCGCAAACTCAAGGGCATCGAAAGCCAGGGAATGATTGTCGCCGCCAGCCTCGAAGGCGGCAGCCCTGCCCTGGCCGCATTCCTCGAAGAAGTACCTATTGGAGCCCGTCTGAAGTGATTGACAGCCACTGTCACGTCGACAGCGAACAATTCGATTCTGACCGCGATGCCGTTATAGCCCGTGCACTCGCTGCTGGGGTAAGTACAATGCTTGCCATTGGAACCGGAGAAGGCCCGCCGCATCTGGATGCGGCTATCCAGCTCGCCGACAAACACGAAGCATTCCTTGCAACAGTCGGCGTCCACCCGCACAGCGCCAATCGCGTCACCCCTGAAACTTATCCTGAGCTAAACCGGCTCGCGAAGCATCCAAAGTGTGTGGCCATTGGTGAAATCGGTCTCGATTACCACTACGACTTCTCGCCTCGCGAGGAGCAGCACGAAGTATTCATCAAGCATCTGCACCTGGCCAGGGAGCTTCGCCTTCCGATCATTATCCACACCCGCGAGGCTTGGCGCGATACGATCGACATCCTCAAAGAACATTGGGATACCACTCTGGGCGGCATATTCCATTGCTTTAGCGAAGGCGTTGCAGAGGCTGAAGAAGCCCTTGAGATGAACTTCCATTTCGGACTCGGCGGTGTTCTGACATTCCCGAAGGCAGAGAAGCTGCGCGAGGCCGCCAGCTTTATCCCGCTCGACCGGATTCTGCTCGAAACCGACGCCCCATACCTCGCACCGATTCCCTTCCGCGGCAAGCGCAACGAGCCGGCCTACGTAGTAAACACGGCCAAACGCCTCGCTGCCCTCCGCGGCCTGACCCTGGCAGAGCTCGACGAGCTCACCACGCAAAATTTCCGCCGCCTATTCTCGGCTAAACTGGAGCAACCGTCATGAAGACGCTGACCCAAGCTGTCTCGATGAAACAAATCCTCGACCTCGTGCGCGACGACCTCGCACGGGTGGAGAAAGCAATTGGCCTCGAAACCGTCGGCTCCATTGCTGCTGTCAACACCATCTCTCACCATATGCAGTCGGCCGGTGGCAAACGCCTCAGGCCCATCCTTTTGCTGCTTTCTAGCCGCCTTGTATCGTCGAAAACCGAAACCACGGACGAGGCCATCCAAATGGCAGCCGTCGTCGAACTCATCCACACTTCTACGCTCGTGCACGACGACGTGATCGACGATGCAAAAACGCGCGGTTGCCATGCTAGCGCTTATGCGCTATGGGGCAATCAGATGAGCGTCCTCGCCGGCGACTGGCTCTACATGCAGGC
>JAPKYY010000185.1 GCA_026394095.1 Acidobacteriota bacterium
TTATGTCTGGTGGCCGATTTCGATGGGAGTAGCGATTTTTGCTTCATTGATCGGCGCTCTCTATCCCGGCTACAAAGCAGCACGTCAGGATGCTGTCGAGGCTCTTGCATATGAGTAAATCGCCTATTATCGAGATCCGTGATCTCAAGAAAACATACCGTGTGGGCGAAGTGGATGTGCATGCCTTGCGTGGTGCCAATTTGAGTGTCGGGGATGGAGAGTTTCTCGCCATCGTTGGGCACTCCGGCAGCGGCAAGTCAACGCTGTTCAATATTCTCGGCGGGCTGACTCCTGCTACCAGCGGCGGCATTCATCTGGGCGGGCAGGATCTGCTGGCCATGACGGATCTGGACCGCACGAAATTGCGCCGTGGCACGGTGGGCTTTGTCTTTCAGAAGTACAACCTGTTGCCAACGCTGACTGCGCACGATAACATCGCGCTGGCTGAGCAACTTGCCGGCACTCGCAATATGACCCAGCCATGGTTTCGGGAAGTGCTGGATTCGCTAGGCCTGGCCAGCCGCTTGTTGCACAAGCCACGCGCCATGAGCGGTGGTGAACAACAGCGCGTTGCGATTGCCCGTGCTCTGGTCTGTCAACCGAAAATTCTGCTTGCTGATGAGCCTACGGGCAATCTCGATACCGAAAATTCGATTGCAGTGCTCGACATCATGCGCGGGATCAACAAGAAGTATGGGCAGACCATTCTGATGATCACGCACAATCCTGAGGCGGCAGATTTTGCCGATCGCAAAGTGCGCATGAAGGACGGCCGCGTGCTCGATGACGGATTCGAGCCTATTTTTTAACGCTGATTTCCTTAAAGCTTACTTTGGAATTGGCATCGTGATTCTGGATGCCGATGTAGCCGGAATTGGTGCGTGGGCCGCGGACGGGTTCATACCAGGCCTTGCGCTCGGGCACAGGCTGGCCATCGACATACTCGTTCACCTTTTTGCCGTTGAGCATCACGATCGTTGTTTTGCCCTTGAGAACAATCTCCATCGTGTTCCATTCTCCGGCGGGATTCTGCTTCCATTCCCCGCCGGCCTTCGATAGCGAATAGATTGCGCCGGTGCGGTGCCACTCGTCGCCGCCGGAATCGATCTGCACTTCGTAGCCGTTGTGGACGCCATACCAGGGGTCTTTGGGTTGTTCGGGCATGCGGATGTAGAGGCCGGAATTCGCGCGGGTGCCGGTGGTTTTGAAGACCACTTTGATTGTCGTGTCTGCGAATGGTTGCTCTTTGTAATAGAGAAGCCCCATGCCGCCTTTGGTGACGAGCAGGCCATCTTCGATTTCAAAGGAACCAGGCCCGGTCATCTGCCAGCCACTGGTGTCTTTGCCGTTGAAGAGTTGTTTCCAGGAAGCGGCAGGCAGACAGGCTACTGCCAGCAGGGTGAGCAAAAGTAAACGACGCATCGCCTTGAGTTTATCAACTGCGGCGGAGGTCTTTGAGGATGGGGGCCCAACCGTCGTAGCTATCGTGCTCGAGCTGAAAGACTGCGTCGACATGGTCGCCCGCCTTGAGTGTGAACCAGTCTTGCGGGACACTCCAGCCTTTGAGATTCAGAAGTCGTCCTGCCTGACGCACGGTCAGCTTGATGTGTTTTCCTTTCATCGCGAAAGGAGGCGCTGCAACTTCGAGACCCATCAGGGCAAAGACCGGTGGCGCATTGTGGTGGCCGAAGGGAGCCATGCGCTGCACTTCTTCGTAGAGGCCGATGCCGACGTCTGGCACGGTGAGTGCCGCATCGATTTCGATTACGGCGCGCCGCTTCTCATCGTCGAGTTGGGTTGCTGCGTAGGCGGCAAAGGCTTCGACAAAGGCCGGTACCTGGGCTCGCTTGAGCGTGACGCCTGCGGCTTGTGCGTGGCCGCCAAACTGATCGAAGAGATGGGCCATTGATTCGAGGGCATCGAGGAGATGGAACCCGGCGATGGAGCGCCCTGAGCCTTTCACCACAACTTCGCCGTCTTTCTCCTGTTGCGTGAGCACGAAGGTGGGCTTGCGATGTTTCTCTGCGAT